>JAUMAI010000804.1:0-16098 GCA_032116775.1 Pirellula sp.
ACCACAGCACGGACCAGGACCTCAGCATGGCTCTAACTCGCCAGCGCCCTCACAACCAGCTCCTAGTCTTCATCGGCCGATGATGCCAATGGGACCACGCGGACCTATGATTCAAGGTCCTTCGCCAGAACGAATGGTCGAAGGAGCTATGCGATACGACAAAGATAGTGATGGTCGTTTATCGCGTGAAGAACTTTTGGAGTTTGCTCGCCAAATGGTAGGACGAAACACTCCGCCTGCGCGTCCAAATCCAAGTGCAGTGAATCCTGCGAATGCTCCCGATCGGAGAAATCCACGCGAAACGCGGGGCAATGATCAGCCCCGTGGAGATCAGCCCCGTGGAGATCAGCCCCGTGGAGATCAGCCCCGTGGAGATCAGCCCCGTGGAGAAAGTGCGCGACGAGATCAAGTTGCACCGCAAGCGCCTAAGCGTGAAGGAGATCGTGAGCGATCTGAAGAGAAATCAGGAAAGGAAAAAGATGCGAGTTTGGATGTGAAGTCCGAAGCAACTTCGGTCTTCGCGACATTACCTGACTTGGATGCTGTACCACCAGCTCCTGATCTAACGGTCGCTCTCTTGAGTGTTGAAAAGCAATAGTAAGAGCTAGCTTAGATTTTATGTTGGAATCAGCGATGCCTTGGGTCTTCTTAGGGAGGAGGATTCAAGGCATATGCTTTTGTTCGTTTGACTCAGGGACCTCTAAGGAGTTTTTAAGTTACCTGATCATATAGAGCCCTCATCAAACAGAGGTTGATTTTCAATGCGTCTGCTGGTTGTTGAAGACGAACCAGACTTACAAAGCCTCTTAGCTCGAGCTTTGCGCGCTCAAGGTTATGCGGTGGATGTGGCGTCTGACGGTGAGGAGGGGCTTTATAAAGCTAAGACGTGGGACTATGACCTTATCGTCTTGGATTGGATGCTACCTAAAATGAGTGGCATTTCACTCTTGCGCGAACTGCGATTGAAAAAGAAAACACCCGTGCTGTTGCTAACAGCTAAAGATTCAACCGATGAGCGAGTGGCTGGACTCGACTCAGGTGCTGATGATTACTTGGTCAAGCCTTTCGAGCTAAAAGAGTTATTGGCCCGAATTCGGGCTCTGGTCCGACGCAGTTCAGGGATATCATCCAATGTGATCGAAATTGGAGATGTCCGCATCGATACAGGCTCGCAGTCGGTCTATCGTCATGGCGAACTAATCAATTTGACAGCCCGCGAATACGCTCTTGTCGAATTGCTGGCGTTGCGTCGGGGGAAGTTGGTTACACGTCAAATGCTTTATGATCATTTGTTTGACGAAAATGATGATACGCTGTCGAATCTGATCGAAGTTCATATGTCTAATGTCCGCAAAAAACTGGGAAAAGATTTCATCTTGACCAGACGTGGAGCGGGGTACATCATCGATGGCTAAGTCGCTCCGAAAACGCATTTTATGGTTTCATATGATCAGCTTGGTCACTGTCTCCGCGATTCTGGGAGGCAGCTTTTATTTCGCGTTACAGCGTTCGAGATTTCGCGAAGTCGACGTCGAGATGGAAGGCGCTGGGCAATCTATTATCGCGCTGCTCAGAGCTTTGCCTCCATTTGAGTTGCGGGCTGAAGAAGAGGGTGTACCGCCTGAAGTATTGATGCGACGGCGCGAAAGGCAACGTCGAGGTGGTCAAGAACTGCAAGGGCCGCGAGATGGAAATCGCCCCGATGGAAGTCGCCCAGAGGGATTAAGGCCAGAAGGACCGTATCCTCCACGCCTCGATGGACCACCGGGGCGACCAAGCGATGGTGAATTGCCGCCGCGTGGACCGGAGCGGATTTTGCGTTCTATCGAACTTCCCGCCACTTTCGTTGAACGTCATCGTCGCCGAGAGGGTAGCGAACCCTATTTTGCCGTATTGAGAGGTGATGGTTCTCTTTTTGCCTCTAGTTCTAATGCACCATCGAAACCAATCCCTCCCCCTGCCCCGCCCGTTCCTCTGCCAGCGATGAATTTCTTGAACCGAATTCCCGTCAAGCAAGAAGGGCATTGGAGAGAAATGTGGTTGACTGGCCCTGAGAACAGTCGAGTCATCATCGGTAGGTCTACGATTGCGGAAAGCAGTGAACTGCGGAATTGGTTGTGGGGTATCACCGGTTTAACTATAGCAATCGTTTTTCTGGGTTGGGTTATAACGCGATGGTTGTCCAAGCGTGTCTTGAGGTCACTCGAACAAATCGGAACCGAAGCTAAAAAAATGACCCCTGATAGCCTGTCGCATCGCATCGATGTCCGAGAGGTGGATCAAGAAATGATCGAGTTAGTTGATGCTCTTAATGAAACCTATTCCCAGCTTGGGCAGGCCTTGGAACGACAGCGACAATTTACCGGAGACGCCTCTCATGAACTACGCACTCCGCTGAGTGTCATCTTAGGGAATTTGGAGCTGGCGCTTCTCGATGAAAGACTGGATTCTCAGCAACGGGATTCACTCGAGGCTGCACAGCGTGCCGCTCGTCGCATGAAGAACCTGATGGAGCACTTGTTGACACTTGCACGAGCAGATGCAGGAAAGCTGGTACAGGCCAACGAGGACTGCGATATGGCCAATTTAGTAGCTGATTGCCTCGAACTGTGTCGCCAGCAAGCGGAAGAAAAACAAGTCAGTTGGGATTATAATCTTGAGGAGTCTCAGGTCTGCGGCGATGTTAGGCTGTTAACTCAAGTGGTAATGAATTTGCTCGGCAACGCGATCAAGTACAATAAACTCCGGGGAAAGATACATGTATCAGTTCATCCGGATGGAGAGATGATCGAATTGCGAGTACGCGACACCGGAATCGGAATTCCTAAAGACTCGCTACCACATATCTTCGAACGATTCTATCAAGTTGAAGACTCGCGCTCGCTGTCATCGAAGTCTGGCGAGTTTCAACGCAGTCATGGACTAGGCTTGGCCATCACTCAATGTATTGTGCTGGGGCATGGTGGTACGATCTCGGTGGATAGTCAGCTTGATCAGGGTACAGAGTTTGTCGTGCGTCTCCCCAAACTCAAGTCGATTGGAGCGTGATGCGCGTCGCAAAATTGCGAGCCTGGACACTTAGTATTGCCGTTCAATGTTGAGGTAATAGGGGCCGTCGCGGAAAGATTCCGGAAGACTTTCTATTTTCAATTGGCAAGGTACTTCGCTGATAGCTGCCGCATAGGAAGTGTTGACTCGCATGACTCCATCGGCATAAACATCTATAGCACAGTTGCTGAACGCAGGTTGGGACCGAAGCGTCTTAAGTGCTGAGGCAATATCGAAGACCTGTAGTGCATCGAGTGTTTCACCGAGTAGATAAAGTCGTCTTTGAAAATGAGTGTAAGTTTTCTTGTCGCCTGGCCAGCGGTTTGGTCCAATGCCGCGCGGCACGACTAAAGCGATTGCTTGATTATTCGAGGGATTGTTGGCGGAGAGCGTTTTAAGTGCCTTGAGGCTTTCCTCGGACAGCGTGGTTTCTTGAGCGGGATTCTTACATCCGTCGTTTATCTGTTCAATGAGTGGTTTCAGCATCGCATAGTCTGACTCATTCACAACGCGAATCTGTACTGTTGATTTGTCAGTCATAGCCTCCTCACCGATCACATAGATTGGAAGCTCAAATGCAGGATCCGGTGACCATGTCCAAGTTGAGAATTGTGATGGCTGTTGATCAACGAGTCTGTGTTTAAAGGTACCGACAAGCTTTAAATCCTTGGATTGTGGCTCGTTGGGCCAGCAACGAAACGGTCCGCTTCGCAAACCAGAATAATGGGTCTTTTTCCAATCGCTGCGTTCAGCAAGTGATAGTGGAGGAAGTGCGGGTTTGGCTTGCGGTACAAACCATTCCTGCACCGAAGTATTTCGCTGATCGGTTGGGATTTCATTGAAGACTTTTAACTCTTCGATGGTGAAGAGTTTCTCCGCTGCATTTGGAATGGGTGTTTTGTCGTTTTTTAGATGTGAATTCATCCAGCGGAGGGCGTGTACCTGTAATTCCTGGGTATCAACATGTTCGCCCGCTGTAATGTTTAGCCCTAGCAATGTTTGTTTCCCTAAATCTTGATAAACATCGCGAACTCGTTGGTGAATTCGGCCGACGCCTTCTAAAGGAAAGATCGGGTCTCGGTCTGTATTGCTGATCAACAAAGCGCGGGGAGCAACCAAAGCTGCTACAGCGGGATAGTCCCAACCGAATTTGTTCACGAAGTACATGCAATCGCAGTGACCTTCGACGCAGTCATCAACCACGTGATCCCGTAAATCTGTAATGCCAGCGACTGGGATAGCACAATCAATCCGTTCATCTAGAGCTGCTAGCCACCAACTGTAAGCTCCTCCTCCGCTGCGACCGGTCACCGCAAGTTTTTCGCCATCTACCTCAGGACGGCTTACCAAATAGTCAACGGCCCGAATAGCATTCCAGGCTTCTACGCCAGCGGGCGTGTAGCCTCGATTGAGCCACCACCACATATCCATGCGGAAGGTTCCGTGATGAATTCCTTCAATCTCGCCGAGTTGTACGGTATCAATGGTGAGACAGACATAGCCGTTACGAGCAAACCATGCACCATGATGTTGATAATGCGTTTTATTGCCAAAGGCGACGCCATCCTTCTTGACTTCTCCATGTCCGCAAACATAGATCACGCCAGGAAGAGGTTTGTCGGCTTTCGAAGGACGATATAGATTAGCGGTTACATACAGACCGGGACGCGATTGAAAGACAATATTCTCAGCGATGACGCCATTCTTTTCGTGTGAGCCGGTGATTTGCGCAGCGAGATCTGATTTTTCGGGAATTGGCCACAACCCCAACATATCAAATAGCTCGCTTCGCAGTTGCTTTTGATAATCCTGCCATGATTGGCCTTCAGGCTTCTGCTTCAAACAAGCCGTTTCCAATTCTGTGGTTCGCCGAGCGAAATAGTTGCGCCATTCTGTCTCTTGTGCTGATACCATCTCAGGAAAGAATCCGAAGAATGTAAATAGGCAGAAGAGCGTGACGGTCAGAGAACGTCGCATGATAAAAGCTCGTGAATAGGAGGTGGGGTGATGAAGAGGAATAAATTCAGGCAAGATGAGTTTTGGATTGTAGCGAACTCGTTGGCGAACAATCAACTATTTCGCAATCCAGCGAACTGACAGCATCGCCAAATCATCTTTCGAAATCTTTGAAGTGCAAGTGTGCAAAAAGCTGATGAGTGACTTCAGGATGTTGTTATTTTTGGCGTACCATCGGTTTCGTTGTGATTACGTCGTTCCAGCAGATCTGACCCTCATGGTGTGGATTGTTCACAGCGAAGGATTTTTCCAGGCTAATTCCGCGCGAGTAGGCGGTTTATGACGCAAATAGAACAATTAAAACTACTAATTTCGGACTTACCGATCGCAGCTTTTGGTTGCGTTGATAGTGTCGGACAAGGTACCCTATAGAGGTGGATCGTTACCCCCGCCCTTGTCGTTTATCCCTCCTTAAGTTTGAACTCGTATGAATGTGATGCCACGTTCACCAATACAATTACGCTCAGCTCTCATCCTGCTAGTATTGGGTGTCTGGAATTCCTGGGCGGTTTGTGGGGCAGCGCAAGAGCCAAACTCCATCGATTTCCAGCGGGATGTGCTCCCAATTTTTGAGAAGCATTGCACCGCGTGCCATGGTGCCGCCAAACAAACTTCTGACCTTCGACTCGATTTGCGAGCTGCTATCTTGAAGGGGAGTGGCAGTGGCGAAATTCTGAAAGTGGGCGATGCCTCCCAAAGCCGAGTCATCGAAGTTGTGACGGGAGCTGATCCAGATTATCAGATGCCACCGGAGGGTGAAAAGCTCAGCGATGCTGAGGTTGATATTCTGCGTAAGTGGATTGATCAGGGAGCGACCGGACCTGACGATTCGGCGGAGTTGCAAAAAAAACTGCCCTGGAGTTTTCAGCCTGTGGCGCGACCTGATTCTCCAAAGGGAGCGGCGGGAGTCGACTATTGGTTGAATCAGCAGCTTACGGAAAAAGGTCTTAGTTTTTCTGAGAAGGCTGATCGCCATACCTTAATACGTCGACTGTATTTGATTGCTCTTGGCATTCCCCCATCGACTGCTGAAATTGCGGAATTCGTCGGTGACCAGGATCCGAATTCTTATGAGCGCTTGGTGGATCGAGTGCTCGCGGATCGTCGTTATGGGGAACGCATGGCCCGGCACTGGTTTGACGTTGTGCGATTCGCTGAGTCCAACGGCTTTGAAACCAATCGAGTTCGTTATAACGCGTGGCCATATCGCGATTATGTCATCGAAGCATTCAATAGTGACAAGCCCTATGATGTCTTTGTGACTGAGCAAATCATTGGCGATGCCTTGGGTGTCGATGCGGCGACCGGGTTTCTCGTGGCAGGTACTTACGACATAGTAAAGAGTCCTGATATCAATCTAACGTTGATGCAGAGGCAGGATGAATTAGCCGACTTAATCAATACCACTGGTACCACGTTTCTAGGGCTAACCCTCGGCTGTGCTCGTTGCCACGATCATAAGTTTGATCCCGTAACGCAGTATGATTTCTATTCGCTACAGGCGACCTTTGCTGGAGTCAATTTCGGTGAACGAGTTCTCAGACGGCCCACGTCACGTGAATCCGAGCAAGAGGTTGCCAAGCTACGCGCGAGTGTAAGTCAGGTTGCTCTTGAGCTTGAAAACCTCAAGCGAGAGGCACTGGCAAAAGTGGAGAAAAACGGGCTACGGCCGGCCGTTAACGCTACGATCAACGAAGAGAAATTCCAGCCAGTATCTGCGTTGGCAGTGCGATTCACGATATTGCAAAGCGGTGGAAGTCAGCCCTGCGTAGATGAGTGGGAAGTCTTTGATGAAAGAAACGAGAATGTTGCCCTAGCATCTAAGGGGAGCAAAGCGACTGCATCTAGTGCCTTGCCAGGTTATGCGATTCATAAAATCGAGCATATCAACGATGGACGTGATGGTAATGATTTCAGTTGGATATCCAACGAATCGAATAGTGGCTGGATACAGATTGAATTTTCTCAGCCGATGAAAATTGAAAGGATGATCTGGGGACGCGATCGCAGTGGGCGTTTCAAGGATCGAGTGGCTTCGGTTTATCGAATTGAAGCGAAGTTGAAAGATGGTAGTTGGCAAGAAATCGCCTCCAGCAAGGATCGAAGGCCATTTAGTCCCGATGATACATCAGCACTGTCTGATCTTTTGGAGCCCGCCGGAAAGGAAAGATACCAAGCTTTAGTCAAGCAGCAGCAAGAACTACAAGCGAGAATCAATGCGTTGACTTCGGGGGAAACCGCTTGGCTGGGTACTTTTTCGCAACCCGGCGAGGTACATCGGCTTTACCGTGGTGATCCGTTGATGAAGCGTGAAGTGGTTATGCCTGGCGCGGTGGCCGCTTTGGGAGCCAAGTCACTAGCGGGTGACGCCGCAGAACAGGTGCGACGGGAAGAATTGGTGAAGTGGTTGGTGGATCGTAAAAATCCTCTTACCCCTCGCGTCATTGTGAATCGCTTGTGGCACTATACCTTCGGTACAGGAATCGTTGATACCCCCAGTGATTTTGGTGGTAATGGTTCTAAGCCTTTACACCCAGAATTATTGGATTGGTTAGCGAGCGAACTATTAGAGAATGGTTGGTCTTTGAAATATGTCCATCGACTACTCTTTCTGTCGCAAGCTTTTCAGCAATCATCACAGCCACGGGCAGACGCTTTAGCGGTCGATTCCGAGGCGAGATTGCTCTGGCGTTTTCCACCTCGGAGACTTGAAGCTGAGGCGATTCGTGACAGCATGTTGGTCGCCACGGGGGTGATGGATTGGAAGATGGGGGGACCAGGATTTTATCTGCAGCGTGTCGAGCAAGATAACGTGTATCGCTATTTTCCGAAGGAAGAGGTAGGGCCAGCCGAATATCGTCGAATGGTCTATCTAACCCGCATTCGCCAGGAGCAAGATCCTGTTTTCGGTGCTTTTGATTGTCCCAGTGGTAATCAAGTGACTCCAAGACGAAGTCGTTCCAATACTCCCCTTCAAGCCTTGAATTTATTTAATAGTCCCTTTGTCTTGCAGCAAGCGGATCTGCTAGCCAATCGCTTGCAGCGTGAAGCAGGAGATGATGTTGTTCAGCAAGTGCAAGTCTGTTTTAGAGTTCTCTTGGGGCGTGATGCGGATGACTATGAAGTCCAGTTATCCAGGGAATTAATTAAGTCAGAAGGTTTGGTACCTTTCTGTCGTGCGATGTTGAATTCAAGCGAGTTCTTGTTTGTGTTT
The DNA here is from genome assembly GCA_032116775.1 of Pirellula sp. Lineage (GTDB taxonomy): Bacteria > Planctomycetota > Planctomycetia > Pirellulales > Pirellulaceae > JAFLCP01. The sequence goes on from JAUMAI010000804.1 coordinate 8,279, forward strand.
TAGAGATTCGGGTAACTGAAATGTTTTTGCGAACCGGACCAACCTCGATCCTTCCTCGTCGTGACTTCTTCGGCACCACAGTCGCCGGACTTAGTGGCATGGCGTTGGCGCAGTTGCTCGGTCGAGATGGCCTGTTGGCCTCAGAAGCTAAGAAAACGCCGATTCGCCCGTCTATAGATTCGGCTAATCCTAACCGAGTACGACAACCCCATTTTGCTGGTAAGGCCAAACAAGTCTTAATGATATTCTGCGCTGGTGCATGTAGTCAGCTTGATACTTTTGATTACAAGCCAAGTTTGATCAAGCATCATGACCAGCCGATGCCGGGCGCCGACAAACTGATTACGTTTCAGGGGGCTCAGGGAACCTTACAGAAAAGTCCCTGGGAATTTCGACCGCGCGGGCAATCGGGGAAAATGATTTCCGATTTGGTCGGCCGCCTCGGGGACTTGGCCGATGATATGTGCTTTATTCATTCTCTCACTGGTAAGACCAATACGCATGGTCCGGGAGAGAATTTCATGAATACCGGATTCACTTTGGATGGTTTCCCAAGTGCCGGTGCTTGGACCACTTATGCATTAGGAAGTGAAAACGAAAATCTACCCGCCTATGTCGCTATTCCCGATCCTCGCGGAGTTCCTCAGTCGAGTGGCAATTGTTGGAACCCTGGGTTTCTGCCAGCGGCATTCCAGGGGACTGATTTCAATGCAGCGGCTCCGGTGCGTAATTTGGCAAGACCGCAGAAGTGGTCCGAGAAAAGTGATCAGGCTACGCGAGAGTTTTTAGGGCGTCTGAACCGTCACCATTTAGAGAGATATCCCGGTGATAGTGAATTGGCAGCTCGAATATCAAGCTATGAATTAGCTGCCAGAATGCAATTATCGGTGCCCGAAGTGAGTGATTTATCCACCGAGCCAGCCGAAGTGCTTAAGGAGTATGGCGCTGATTTGGATGGAAGTCCGATACTGAAAACAAAGGCGGGATATGCGAGGAACTGCATACTTGCCCGACGCTTGATCGAGCAAGGGGTCCGCTTTGTTCAATTGTTTAATGGCGCTTACCAAGTGGGTGGCGAGGGAACGAGTAACTGGGACGGCCATAAGATTCTGAAGGATCAGTACACCAATCATGGTGAGATTTTCGATCAACCGACCGCTGCGTTGTTAAAGGATCTGAAGCAGCGAGGTTTACTGGAACACACTTTGGTCGTTTGGTGCACCGAGTTCGGAAGAATGCCAACCTTCCAAGCGGGTGCCAAGGGACGCGATCATAATCCTGCTGGTTTTACAGCTTGGTTAGCTGGTGCGGGAGTAAAAGCGCCGTTCTCCTACGGTGCAACCGATGAATTTGGATATAAAGCGGTAGAAAATGTGACCACCGTTTATGATTTTCATGCGACCATTCTTCATCTGTTAGGCTTAGATCATGAGCGTTTGTCTTATTACCACAACGGGATAGAACGGCGTTTAACGGATGTGCATGGTCATGTCATCCAAGATGTTTTGGCTTGAGGCTAGATAGTGGGTTGTTAATTGGTGTTGGATATTAATAACTGAATGAAGTCACTGCGGCAGGGGAGAAAAGTTATGATCGGCAAGGAAACACGTTATTGCAGTGGTCCGCAGAGTCGACGAATTTTTTTGCAGACCGGAGCCACGGTACTCGGTGGACTGGGACTAGCCGATATTTTTCGATTAAGAGCCGAAGCGCGAGATAGTCAGGTGGACACAAATGACACCGCCGTATTGTTTGTATGGTTGCCAGGCGGACCGTCACATGTTGACACCTATGATATGAAGCCTATGGCCTCCAGCGAGATTCGGGGCGACTTCCGTCCTATCAAAACAAACGTCAGTGGTCTTGAGATCTGTGAATTATTCCCCAAGCATGCCAAGATGGCGGATCGATTTAACATCATTCGCTCCATAGCGCATGAATTTGCAGATCATGGTGGTGGCCATAAAAGGTTTCTGACAGGGCGCCATCCAAAAGAGCCGACAGGTTTTGTAAATGATGCTCCTGCAGTTCCAACCATCGTTGCTCATGCACGACAGAACGTAGTGCGCGGTGTGCCTAACACGATCTTGGCGACGGATGCCGGACGAGATCAAGTCGATGTGTTTTCGATGGGGGCTGCCTATCTTGGTCCTAAGTATCATCCCTTCTCCATCCCAGGTGATCCGAGTAAGGATGGTTTTAAGGTGCCCAACATTTCGCTGTCCAATGAGATAGCACAACGGTTAGATGATCGCAAAATGTTGCTAGGGCAACTTGATCGTTTCCGCGAGCAGTTTGATCAGCATGCCGACATGGCAGCCCTCGATACCTTCCAGCAACAAGCCCTTAATTTAATCACCAGTGCTAAGGCGCGAGAAGCATTCGATCTAACGAAAGAGCCCGACTCTGTTCGTGATTTGTACGGTCGTCACGCATGGGGCCAACGCGCTTTGCTGGGAATGAGATTGGTGGAGGCGGGTAGTAGTTTTGTAACGGTGGTTCTTGAGAATCCTACTTTACCAGGTGATCAGTTACCTACGGATGCTGTTTACAATTGGGATTCGCATGCCGTGAATTGTCACATATTCAATGACGCGAAGTATCGATTCCCTGTCTACGATCAGGTGGTGGCGGCTTTGATTACCGACCTTTATCGTCGTGGATTGGATAAAAAAGTGATGCTCATCGTAACTGGAGAGTTTGGGCGAACCCCGCGAATTGAATACAGCGTTGGCACTCAAACTAAAGTCAAACAACCAGGTCGAGATCATTGGCCCAGTGCTATGTCGATGCTGGTTAGCGGTGGCGGTATGAGAACGGGGCAGGTGATTGGCTCAACAAACGCGAAGGGGGAAGTTCCTCAGGATCGTCCTCTAACTCCCAATGACCTGTGGGCGACCGTTTATCGCCACCTCGGCATCGATTTCCAGCAATCGATTTTGGATCTTTCAGGAAGACCGATGCCACTGCTGCCGTACGGAAATGTAATCAACGAATTGCGAGCCTAGAACACCAGGTTTGTCTTGATAAATTGTCGGTATAGAAAGAAGCCTATAGCAATGAAGTATGTTTTGTCGGTCATTCTGCAATTAGTAATTATGTGCCAAGCAGGTGGGCTTCTAGCTGCGGACAGGCCCCCTAATGTTTTGGTGATCTTGTGTGATGATCTTCGCTGGAACGCTCTCGGTTGCACAGGCCATCCACATATCAGGACACCCAACATTGATCAACTAGCAAAAGAAGGTGTGCTTTTTGAGAATGCATTTTGTACAACTTCGCTTTGCTCACCCAGTCGGGCTTCCATACTGAGTGGACTTTATGCCCACAAGCATGGAGTCACGAATAACTTTACAGAGTACCCTGCTGAGCTGGCAAGTTTTCCAAAACAATTGCAGTCCGCGGGATACAAAACCGCCTATCTCGGTAAGTGGCACATGGGTGAGAGCAACGATGAGCCAAGGCCTGGATTTGACTGGTTTGTGTCGCACAAAGGACAAGGTAAGTACTTCGATACAGAGTTCAATTTTAATGGTCAAGAAAGACGTGTTGTTCCAGGTTACTACACGACGGTTGTAACCGACATGGCCGAGAAGTGGCTCGCTGAACAAAAGCAACAACCATGGATGTTGATGATAGGCCATAAGGCTCCGCACAGTTTCTACTTTCCTGAAAAGAAGTATGAACAGGATTTTTCTGATGTTAAGGTCAAATATCCAGATTCAGCTTTCGATTTGACTCGTAAGCCGAAGTGGATTGAGCAGCGGCTAACGACGTGGCATGGAATCTATGGTCCGCTTTTCGAGTATAGGAAAAAGTTTCCCGATACTTCTGCTGAGGGAGTTGTTGATTTCGAGCGGATGGTAAAGGGGTACTGGCAAACCATCTTGTCAGTAGACGATAGCGTTGGACGCTTGGTTCATTTGCTCAAACAACGCGGTGAGCTAGATAATACCGTGGTTATCTTCATGGGAGATAATGGACTGCTAGAGGGAGAACATGGCATGGTTGATAAGAGAACCATGCATGAGCCTAGCATTCGAATTCCAGTGGTTTTGCGATATCCGGGGGCGAAGATAGCACCGGGTCAGCGAGTTAAGTCACAAGTACTGACGATAGATATCGCGCCCTCCATCTGCGAACTGGCTAAGGTCGAGCCTATGAAAGATATTCATGGGAAGTCGTTTGCCAAGCTCATATCCGAAGGCGATTCCACTTGGAGAAAGTCATGGTTTTATCACTACAACTACGAAAAGCAGTTTCCTTACACTCCTAATGTGCGAGGCATAAGAACTGAGCAGTGGAAGTTTATTCGCTATCCCCATGGAGATGGATCTCCGGATCGACATCTGACGGAATTGTATGATTTGAGCGCTGATCCTGGCGAGCGCACTAATTTAGCTCAGGATTCCCGTTATCAGGTTACGTTGCAGCAGCTAAATAGCGAATTATTGCGATCGATGAAGCAGGCAGGAATCGAACAAGACTCAATGCCGATCGACGAGGGTATTCAGAGTCAGTTACCGGAACAATCCATACGCTAATGGTTACCAAAGACTTGCTCATCACAAGAGCGATGAGCGGAGAGACGACGATGCCGACACGCGATAAGAAGATGAGTTGCTTGCTGGTGATGGTATTGTTACTTCTCGGTAGCGGCCTGAAGGTTTCGATCGCATTAGCACAAGAGGAAAAAGGAATCGATTTTTTCGAAGCGAAAATTCGTCCTGTACTAATCGAACAATGTTACCGCTGCCATAATTCTTCGGATGCTGCCGAAGGTGAATTCATTCTCGATCATCGCGATGCTTTTCTGAAAGGGGGAAAGACCGGAAAGAGTCTTATCCCCGGAGATGCAGCAGGCAGTCGCTTACTAGCGATTTTGCGGCATGAGATTTCAGGTTTGGAAATGCCTGAAGATGGAGATCGTTTAAGTGATACAGTGATTGACGATTTCAAGAAATGGATCGAATTAGGGGCACCCGACCCGCGCGATAATCCTCCCGATTCAACTGAGATGGAGCAGCTCACGTCCTGGGATGGGGTCCTGGAGCAACGGCGTAAAGAAGCCTGGAGTTTCCAGCCAATAACGAAGCCAGATGTGCCGAAGGTAGACGAGCCACGCTGGAGTAAACATCCTGTCGATCGTTTTACCTACAGGGCTATGGTCGAGAATGGACTAAATCCGGTCGAGAGAGCGGAAGCTTGGGTACTCATTCGCAGATTGTATTACGTTCTTATTGGCTTGCCTCCAACACCAGAAGAACTCGACCAATGGTCAATCGAGCTTAATAAAGATGGTGGTTATGAACGACTGGTTGATTCGCTTCTGGAACGTCCAGAGTTCGGGGAACGTTGGGCCCGACATTGGATGGATTGGATACGCTATGCCGATTCCTATGGCTCAGAAGGAGATCCTGGAATTGAAAACGCCTGGCATTATCGCGATTATCTAATTAGAGCTCTCAATAATGATATAGGGTTCGATCAACTGGTTCGCGAGCATATAGCTGGAGACTTGCTGCCCAATCCACGGATCAACCATGAACTTCAGATCAACGAATCGATGATCGGTCCAGCGCACTTGAGGATGGTTTTCCATGGTTTTTCGCCGACAGACGCTTTGGATGAGAAGGTGCGTTTCATCGATGATCAAATCAATGCCGTCTCCAAAGCGTTTCTTGGGATAACGCTTTCTTGCGCTCGATGCCATCATCATAAGTTCGATCCGATAAGTCAGGAAGATTATTATGCGGTATTCGGTATGTTTGCCTCCTGCCGTCCAGGAAGGCATTCGATCAACGTCGATCCACAGGAATCGCAACTACGTAATGATTTGGAAGTGCTGAAAGGGGAGATTAAAAATGGTATCAGCAACGTTTGGCTTTCCCATCTGAAGAACTTGCGACAAGAGTGGAAGAATAATCCCGACTCATTGACTTCAATCACTCAACCCACGGATGCCAGGTTCCCGCTGTCTGCGATCTTAAAGTCGTCGCAGCAAACTGATTTTAAGGCTGCAATCGAGAGCCAAATTACGGCTCATGAGAAACATGAAGAAAGTGTCCAGCTGTATGCTGCTGATAAAAAGCTTGTGCAGTGGAACCTAGGTCGTTCCGAGGATGGAGCGAAGTGGTTCTTCGAAGGCGAAGGTTTGCGTAAGCAGGTACAGCCCGCAGGTACTTTTGCCGTCTCTCTCGCCGGAGATCGAGCTTTGGTGGGTATCTATCCGGCAGGTGTCTATTCCCACTCGGTCAGCGATAAGGATCCTGCCCGGCTCACCTCGGATGATTTCAAACTCGAGGGTAAGTATCAATTATGGCTCAGAGTTCTGGGAAGCGGTAATTCTCAGACAAGGTTTGTGGTTCAAGATTATCCTCGTAATGGAACGGTCTTTCCCACAGCAGGCATTGGAGTGCCATGGCATTGGCAAAAATTTGATCTGACATACTGGGATGGTGATGAAATACACGTTGAGTTAGTAACGGGACGCGATGCACCAGTCCTAGTTAACAACGCAGATCGATCCTGGTTTGGGGTTACCGATGTGATGGTCGTACCTGCAGATTTACCTGGTCCTCCCGAGTCGCTGGCCAGCCAAGCTCCATTTATGAATCGATTGCGTCAAGAAAAGCCGACCGATGCCGGCAGCTTGATCGATAGTTATTGTGATCAGCTCGAGTCAACCATCCGTCGTTGGCTCGCTGGAAACTGTAGTTCGGAAGAAGCGGAATGGTTGGGAGCAGCTATCGAGCAAGGCATTCTTCCCAATCAACTCGATTCACTCGGTGAAGTGCGTTCTCTGGTGCAAAAGTATCGCGAGATCGAAGGTCGGATTGTGGTGCCGACGAGGGTTCCCGGCTTAGATGAATCAATGCCTCGTGACCAAGAGCTTTTCGTGCGAGGCAATCACAAGGAACCAGGGAAGATTGTCCCACGAAGATTTCTGCAAGCTGTCTCAGACGAACCGTACGACAATAAACATAGTGGGCGTTTGAGTTTTGCTAATGACTTGTTGCGCAAAGATAATCCGCTGACATATAGGGTCATTGTGAATCGGTTATGGCATCATCTCTTTGGACGTGGAATTGTTCTCACTACGGATAATTTCGGTAAATTGGGATCGCCACCGAGCCATTCTCAATTGCTTGATTATTTAGCGGTAGAGTTTCGCGAGCGCGACGGTTCGATAAAACAGATGCTGCGATTCCTTGTCACAAGTCAGACATGGCAGCTCTCCGCGCGTCCTAGCGCGGAGGCTAGTTTGAAGGATCCCGAGAATAAATATTTGTCGCATGCAAACTTGCGCAGGCTGGAAGCAGAGCCAATACGCGATTCGCTTCTAGCGTTGTCCGGCACGTTAAAAAACGATCGATTCGGTCCACCTGTTGATGGCAATCAGGAACGCCGAAGTATCTATGTTCGGGTGCAGCGTAATTCGCTAGATCCGTTCTTAAGAGCATTTGATTTTCCGGAACCGTTTAGCGCTGTCGGCCGACGTGATGTGACCAACGTACCAGCTCAATCGCTTGCGTTTATGAATGATCCGCTAGTCTCAAAGTGGGCTGCGGCGTGGACGGATAGGGTTTTGAGCGACCCACGCTACTCCAGCGATGAGGCAAGACTATCGCAAATGTTTCGAGCAGCGACTGGGCGTCGACCCGACACGGCCCAAATCAGCCGCTTAAAGATGTTTCTTGCAGAGACTGAGCAGGCCATTAAAAAGCAGGCTTCGAGTGTACGTGGTAAGCAGGAGCAAGTCGCAGAACTGAGCCGATTAATCGCTGGAGCTATCGAACCAAAACGCCAAAAACATATATCTG
>JAUMAI010000804.1:16108-21128 GCA_032116775.1 Pirellula sp.
CTGATATCTGAGATGCTTAGTGGCGTTCCGATCTCACAAAAAGAAGGTTTCTTACAACCGATCAGTCGCTGGGAATTCGATGGGACTCTCAAAGATAGTGTAGGCGAGTTGCATTTAAGTTTACATGACGGAGCAGTCATCAAAGAGGATCACTTAGACCTGACAGTCGGTGGCTATGCATTAAGTATGCCTCTGAAGAAAGAACTTAAAGGAAAGACCTTAGAGGCTTGGGTACAGCTTGATGATCTCAGTCAGCGAGGTGGCGGTGTTATGACTCTGCAGAGTCGTGACGGAACGTTTTTTGACGCTATAGTCTTTGGTGAGCAGAATCCGAAGCAGTGGATGGCGGGCAGCAATGGCTTTGAACGTACCAGATCATTCTCTGGTGCCGAAGAGGTTGATGTCGAACAAGCCATTCATGTGGCTATATCCTATCATCCGGATGGAAAGATTGTTGGTTTTCGGAACGGAAAGCCGTATGGTAGCGAGTATCTTTCTAACGGCCCGCGCACCTACCCTGCTGAAGAGACCATTGTAGGCTTTGGCGTAAGACACTTGCCGGCTGGTGGAAACAGGATGTTGCGAGGGCGAATCCATCGAGCCCAACTTTACGATCGTCCTCTTTCAGCAGAGGAAGTTGAGGCAAGTTACCTTGGATTTCCCGTCGCGGTTACTATGGCGACAGTGCTGTCTGCGTTGGATGAGAAAGAACGCTCGCAGGTTCAGAAATGGATCGCTGAGAAAGCGATGCTTGAACAAGAGCAGGCCAGCCTTGGCAAGGTGCCTCTGGAGGCAAGCAAATCGGTGGTGTGGTCTGAAATGGCTCGAGCATTTTTCAGCTTAGCGGAATTTCAGTTCCTGCAATAACAGGAATGGTTGAGTTCTGGTTCATGGTCGTCGTCAAACAAACGATAGAGCCGCAATTATATGGCAGGACATTTTATGTTTACCAGGCGCGAAATGCTTCATCGTTGTTCTACGGGCTTTGGGGCAGTAGCTCTAAGCGGAATGATGTCGCAAAAGAAAGTGTTCGGAGAAGACTTGCCGAGAAGTGCGGCACTCCAGCAATATCATCATGCGCCTAAGGCAAAGCACGTTATTTTCTGCTTTATGTCCGGAGGTGTGTCTCATGTCGATTCCTTCGATCCCAAGCCGAGGCTAGAAAGGGATCACGGTAAACCGATGCCTGTTCCCGTTGAACGAACCATGTTCAACAATAACGGCAACATCATGGCGAGCCCATTTAAGTTTGCTCCGGCAGGTAAAAGTGGTATTCCGATAAGCAGCATGTTTCCTGCCTTGGGGAAGGTTGCGGATGAATTGGCGGTCATACGGTCGATGACATCTTCAGTCAATGAGCATGCTCAGGCGAATTTCTTCATGCACACGGGTTTTCCTGTCATGGGGTATCCGAGTGCGGGGGCCTGGGCCGCATATGGCCTTGGGTCCGAAAGCGAGGATCTACCTGGATATGTTGTGCTGCAAAGCGGCACAGCAGTCCCTCCCCATGGAGGCGTTGCCTTATTTAGCAATGGCTTCCTCCCTGCTCAGCACCAAGGTTCAATCATACAAGTGGATCGTCCTGAGCCTATTCGAAACATCAAGCCCAATGACACTGCAGAATTTCAACGTCGCCGCTTGGCCTTGATGCAAGACCTAGACAGTGCGTTTCTGAATACGACGGGTTCCGATCCGCAAGTCGAAGCGACGATTGCTAATTTCGAAACCGCTTTTCGTATGCAGAGTGTTGTTCCCGATCTATGCGATATCTCAAGTGAGACTCAGAAAACGCAAAGCATGTATGGTCTCGACTCGACAGATAAAGAATTAGCTGCTTACGGACGGCAATGCCTGGTGGCGCGACGCTTAATTGAACGTGGAGTTCGATTTATCGAGTTGAGTTGCTTGACCAGGAATATCGGTGCTGGGGGAGCGGCTAATCCATGGGACCAGCATGGCGATCTGAAGAATGGTCATGGAGCGATGGCATATCAGGTCGATCAGCCAATTGCCGCATTGATTGAGGATTTGCGAGATCGAGGCTTACTCGATGAGACGCTCATTGTTTGGGCTGGGGAATTTGGACGCACACCCTTCTCACAAGGTAGCGATGGTCGAGACCATAATCCGTATGGATTCTCTGTGTGGATGGCGGGAGGTGGCGTCAAAAAGGGAACTATTTATGGCGCTACAGATGATCTAGGCTATTATGCCATTGAAAAGAAATGCACGATCTACGATATGTGGGCAACGGTTCTTCATCAACTCGGTGTCAATCATGAGGCATTGACCTATCGATACGGCGGACGCGACTTCCGACTGACGGATGTCCATGGATCTGTTTTGCACGAAATCTTGGCATGATATTTTAAGAACTGCCGGTGGCTGCAGAAAACCGGTTTCTCCTGTTCACTCATGGTGGTGCAGAACGCTCTGCGATAGGCTAATACTGAGAGTGGTTAAGTTGCTGCAGATCTGCATTAACTGGCAGCTTTTTTTATGTAGTTCCTAGAGGAGTGATGAATTCCATGAATACACGAGATGCATTGCGAATTTGTATTGATACTGCGAATATGATTTGCGGGAGCTATCTAGACGATCTTTCGAACAGTGATTTTATGGTTCGTCCTCATGCTCAGTGCAATCACATCAATTGGCAGGTTGGGCACTTAATTGCATCTGAGCACCAAATGATGAGCAGCGTTCCAGGGCACGCGATGCCAGCCTTGCCTCCTGGTATGCGGGAAATGTATGGAAAAGAGACACAAGGCTGCGATGATGCCAGTAAGTTTTTGAGTAAAGAGCAGTTGATGGCAATCGCGAAGGAGCAGCGAGCCGGGACGCTCAAGATTCTTGAATCGCTCAGCGATTCAGACCTTGATCAACCAACAGGCATCTCGTACGCACCAACTGTTGGGTCTTTGTTGTCTATGCAAGGAAGTCACTGGATGATGCATGCTGGCCAGTGGGTGATTGTACGTCGACAGTTAGGCAAGCCCGTCTTGATTTGATAACGCTCGCCAGCTTAGTTCTAAAGACTGTCCCTTCGTGTTATTACAATATGCTGCCGAATGGCCAAGTTGCATGAGACGGCTCGTTTTCTAGAGACAAGGTAAGTAAGCCTTGTCTCTTTTCCTTGAAAATGAACCGTATTAAGGCTGAGATACAATTGTGAGATACTATTAAAGAATTTCACCAAACCGAGCCCTGTTCGGAACTTGGAGGCGGTTTGTGGTTGAGATATTGGCCGTAAGGGAGAGAAGCCTAATGCAGTCCGAGTTGCTCAAAAATACATTGTGCGGCGTTTCGACCGGGAATACCGCTGACGGCTCCTCCACGTTTAGCAGCTGACCCAGCCCAGTACACCCGATCTATTCCTGTTTCAACGCCCCAGCTTCCAACTTCTTGTTCCGTATCGGCGAAGAACCAAGTTAGAGAGTTGTGAAAAATATTTCCCTGATCGAGTGAGATTTCTTCTTCGAGATCCACAGGTGATTTGATCTCAATACAGGGCTCTCCATTTTTAGCTCTAGCCAAGCAATCGATAAATGGTTCGGCACATAATCGATCCAAAGCCGCGATATATCGATTCTTGATTTCGTTTTTCGTAGCGGTGGCATCACCAGAAAAGAGTCGATACGGGATATCAAGTCCGAAAAGGGTCAGGGTGTGGTAGCCTTGGGTTCTTAATTCGGCTGATAGTATTGAGTTGTCGGTCAGCGTGTGGCAATAGATTTCCGCAGGTGGTTTATCTGGTATCCTTCCTGTGGCTGATTGCTCATAGGAGGTTTTCATCTGGGTGTAACCTTCGTCTATATGGAATGAACCTGCAAAGGCATCTTCACTCTCGATTCCACACCTCAGCTTGGGAAGTTTTTTGAGGAGCATATTGACCTTCATCACAGAGCCTTCATCAGTGGGTGATGGATCGTATGGCTTGCCGAGCAAGTGTTGAAATACTCGGGGAGTTGCGTTGATTAACACACGTGTGGCTTCGACAGTTCGCAGAATTCCGGTCTGGTTATAAGTAATAGCATGAACTTTGTTACCGATTTCTAAGTGTTCTGCAGCAGTATTGATTCGTATCTCGACACCTAGCTGACAGGCTCTCGCGACAAGTGCATCGACGAGCGCACGAATTCCACCTACTGGTACACGCCATTCGCCATTACCATTGCCGATGATGTGATAAAGAAAACAGCGATTCTGGAGTAAGCCGGGGTCATGTGCATGAGTGAAGACGCCAATCTTGGCATCAGTAAGCAAAAGCCCTCGAAGTGCATCGTGTTTAGCATACTTTTCAATTGTTTCGCCTAATGGACGATCGACAAAAGCACGCCATGCCTCCCGTTTTACTTCGCTATCGAGTTGCTTTTCAAATGCTTTGCGGTGTTGCAGGGGATGCAAGAGTGATGGCCAAGCTACTTCGGCAATTGCCAGCTCCAGTTCCATTAGCTTTTGATAGTCGTCCCAAGCTTTTGAAGTGCCACACATTTCAATTAATGAATTTCGTGACACCTCTTGATTCTCATTGGATAACAATAGGCCTCGATGCTCACCCTGTTGGTCAAAATAAGGAGTGAAGGAGGCGATCCGTCTTCGTCTTGTTTCAAAGCGAACGTTTAATTCCGAAAGAATCTGCGGCGAGAGTAAAGCGATTAGGTAAGAGTATCGCGACAGCCAAGCTTCATAATCTGGAAATACCTGTTGAGATGCTGTAGCCCCACCGATGTAATTGTTTTTTTCAAGTATAAGTACGGATTGACCGGCAGCCGCCAGATAGCACGCGGCAATGAGCCCGTTATGTCCGCTACCAATGATGACGTTATCGTAGTGTGTTTTTGTTGGGGCAGCGGAGCTTGTTATTGGATTTGACATCTTAGCCAGTTGAGTAGGGATTAAAGTTCTATTTGTTGCAGATAGTAGCGATCGAGTGCTGCGGACATAGCTTCTCGATTACTGTAGGGGCCTGGCGTGTAGCGTGAGCTACCTACTCCCGCCTGGGTGAGCTCGGAAACTC
>JAUMAI010000805.1:0-2737 GCA_032116775.1 Pirellula sp.
AATTATCCTTGGGCCGATCAAATTGGCTGTGGACCTTCATTACGTGACGAGCGCTTGGCTCCGTTTCCAAGAACTCCCTTCGCAATTCGCACTCATCGCCGTGAATATTTTGCCTTAATCACTCACCTCGATGCGCAAATCGGGCGAATCCTACAAAGCTTGAAGGATTCAGGGCAGGCAAATAATACTTGGATCTTCTTCACCGCCGACCATGGCCTAGCGATCGGTAACCATGGGCTACTAGGCAAACAAAATATGTATGAACATAGCTTGCGCGTGCCATGTATCGCGGTTGGTCCGAATATGACCGAATCACGTACAATATCAGAGCGCGTTTATCTTCAAGACATTGTCCCAACAACGCTTGCCCTGGCAGGTGTTGAGCAACCCAGCAGCCATGAGTTTAAAAGCCTGCTACCGCTTATAGAGCAAGGCGACTACCAATCACGTCCGGGTATTTATGGCTCGTATCTCAACCTGCAGCGAGCCTATATCAAGAACGATTTCAAACTTGTCGTTTACCCCAAAGCGAAAGTCAAACGATTGTTCAATCTAAAACAGGATCCACTGGAGCTTACTGATTTAGCGCAGCAACCGAAATATCAACAAGTAATAGAAGAACTGACGCTCGCTCTAGAAAAAGAGGAAAAGCAACTAAGACAAACCCAACCGACGCACGAGCGTCCTCGCTCGTAAGGGAGTGCGAGGACTCGCGGTTATTATCGAGGTCAGGCCTGCGCCCGGGGTTAGCTGAGTTTCAACTCGCCTCTCCGCGGGCGGGGCGCACCGCGGACCAGTGAGACCACTGGTGTACGAGTCCTCTCGCTCATAAGGAAGAGAGAGAAAACGCACCAGGTGACTTTTTTTAATTCAGCGATTCTGCAATTGCCTCGCAGAGTATTGGCAGGTTTTTCTCGGTCATACCAGCAACATTGATACGGCCGCTGCCAACAATATAGATCGCTTTGTTTTGCTTCAGCCAATCGACTTGCATCGGGCTCAAGCCGCTATAAGAGAACATTCCTTTTTGCTTTAGGTAAAGTCACGCTTGCTAGTAAGTTTATGTATTCCAGCCACAAACTTTTCTCGCATGGTGTGAATACGTTGACGCATACCGTTGACTTCACCCTCCCACTGTTGACGCAAAGCGGCATCGCCAAGAATCTTGGCGACCACCGATGCCCCGTGACGTGGAGGATTGCTGTAATTGCAACGCACAGCCAGCTTTAGTTGACTCATCGCTGCAGTCGCTGCGGCAGCAGACTTAGCGACCAGAGTCATAGCTCCTACGCGTTCGCTGTACAGACCAAAGTTTTTCGACAGCGAACTGCAAACGAGCAATTCCTCATGTTTTTCCAGCAGCGATCGAACCCCGATCGTATCTTCGACCAACCCATCTCCAAAACCTTGATAGGCAAAGTCCACCAAGGGAAGGATACCGACGGAGGCTGTAACCTCTGCAATTTGCTTCCAGGCGTTCGCGTCAGGGTCGATACCGGTAGGATTGTGGCAGCAAGCATGTAGGCAGATTAAATCGCCTGGCTTCGCATCCTTTTTCAGAGCATCCAACATTGCCCCCACATCCAAGGATACTTTGTCGGCAGCGAGATAGGGATGGACCAGCGTTTTCAGGCCAGCAGCTTCAAAAATCGACTGATGATTGACCCAGGTAGGGTTGCTCAACCAAATACGGGTACCTGGAAAATGTCGGCCAACAAAATCAGCGGCAACACGACAAGCTCCAGTTCCCCCAGGAGTTTGCACCGTCGCGGTACGATCCATCGGTATCGCATTCTGTAATGCTAGTTCAGCGACTACCTTATTGAACTCCACGAGACCTTCGATACCCAAATAACCTTTGGTGGTTTCTTCTTCTAGGAGTCGCTTTTCTGCTTCCTTCACGCTTTTGAGAATCGGCGTGGCACCACTTTCATCTTTGTAGACACCGACCGTCAAATCGATCTTGTTCGAGCGAGGATCGTTCCGGAAAGTTTGAGCGAGCCCAAGAATCGGGTCAGCCGGAGCGGTAGTTAAGTGGTCGAACATAGCCGAGTACCTTGCCGCATGAGGGTAAAAATACAAGAAGCGCTGGTTATCCCGAGATCACCATTTGATTAGTGTTCAGCGAATCCCTTTTTTGGGCAAGGGGATCCCAGGGACGATCGGTTTCTTTTTATCCAAAGGTAAATCGAATCGCGAATACTTACCGGGCATTACGGTCCCAATTCCCCATTTCGACAACACAGCAACCCAGAAATGACATAAGCTAAACTTATATTACTTTTCTTAGACATCGGATAAGCGACCTTCGGCCAGCGACACTGGATACCCCTCCATGATTCCACAACTTGTATCCGGCGGCCTGACCGACGTGGGACGCCGCCGCGATTCCAACCAAGATCAATTCCTGATTGCAGATCTCAACCGGTCACTAAGACTCATTGCCTCCAGTTTGGCTATTGATCCAGCCAGTCGCATCCATGGCAGTGTCAATTCGAGATTGATCTTGGTGGCTGATGGTATGGGAGGACATCAGGCTGGTGCCCAAGCTAGCCGGCAAGCGATCGAAGTTGTCGTGAACCAATTACTCGATTGCGTCCCGTGGGTGGACCTGACCCATTTAGAACAACTTGAGCAATTCTCGTTGCGTATCAGTAAGCTCTTCAAAGATGCGCATCGCTCACTAGAAAAAACCTCCTCGCAGAACCCAGCCCTAAAAGGAATGGGGACAACATTA
>JAUMAI010000805.1:2747-15059 GCA_032116775.1 Pirellula sp.
CTCACACAAGATCATACGGTTGCTAATCAATTGGTCAGTCGCGGAGAATTACGTGCCCAAGATGCAGCGAAATCTCCATGGGGAAATATGCTTTGGAATGTAATTGGTGGAGGGGGAAGCGAAGTATATCCAGCCATACGCTCTTTGGACCTGAAAGCTGACGATATACTACTGCTCTGCAGCGATGGCTTGAATAAACATCTTAGTGATGACGATATCGCAGAGGTCCTCAGCCTTGAAGGCGACCCTATTCATTTATGCCAACAACTTATTGACATAGCGAACCAGAGAGGTGGCTCAGATAATGTGACCGTTGTGCTGACACGTATTGAAATGCCGTCCAACCCACCCACACCTGCCACAGCAAGCAATACTCATTGCGCCGATAACTCACCACCAACGACGGACGTTATCGACTTGACAACCACCGTCGATTCAAGTCTGAATACCTAGCTCAACCTTCTTCAAATTTTTCTTTGATGGCTTGTACGATCGCTCGCCTTGTCGGCAGGACATCGATCACAGATGAGATATTGATTCCCAACAACTTTGCCAATCGCAACGCAAGATCGTAGTCTCGAATTCCCTCGAATTGATTGACCTGCTTTTCTTGGTAATAAATGGTTTGAGCATCAAAATCAAATCCAGATTCATAACCTTCAACCATACTAGCGATCCATTCCTCTGGTACTCCACGTTCGCGGCAGTGCTGGATCGACCATATGTGATCGCCATCACATTCACTTAGCAGCACCAGAGCTTTGAGTCGCGATAAGACCATATGAGGATCGTTCGATAGGCCTTATGAGTTAATCAATTTCTCAATTTCTTCGACGCGGTCTTGGAGCGACTGAACTTTATTTGTTAGCGCTTCAATTTGTGCTTCGAGAGCCGCGAGTGTGGAAGCCCCAATGCCAGCGTCTACTTGGCTACCACTACCACTGCTTCTGTGTGTAGCAGGCATTATCGCACTGGCTGGCTGATTTGTACTTCGAATCGGCGTTTCGCTATCAGCTACATCATCACCCTCGGAAGAAGGCTGATGATTAGCATATTCGGCCCGCAGAGCTTCGAGTTCATGCGGCTGATAGACATTGTGAGTTACGATTTGCCCACGTCCAGCTGGTGTCAAATAGACGATGAGATTCTTCTTCTGCAGCCCGGAAAGAATGAGTTGCAACGAACCTAGATCTGCAATCGGATCCATGCGTGAAGCACGCTGTCGTAACTCTCCCAGGGTTTGAGGTCCTCGAAGCAGCAGTTCGGTCATGACGGCTGATTCAGGTCCTGTTATCCCAAACCATGGGTAAGCGTAATGGCGCACTTTAGTGACTCGACCAGTACCTTCGACACGGGTTACTGCGCCTGTTGGACGTAACTGGTCGACCACTTCCTCAACTTGATCTTGGGTCAAGTTCATTTGTGGATCGCGATTACTTTTCTGATTGCAGCCAGTCGTCAAGCCAGCGATCGTCATCGGATAGGCATCAGGAGTCGTCTTAGCTTTTTCGATCAAGGTGCCGAGCACGCGACGCTGACGAGAAGTGAGCGGCTGCCAAGCTGGTGGCTTGGCAGCATTTTCTGCAGCGGAACTTGCGGGTATGGAACTGCCCGATGTTAGTGATGAATCAGAATCGCTCATGCAGATCTCCGTAAAGGTAAAATTCAACACTTACAACGCGCAACAACCATCCCCGCAAAAACAATGGTATGGCTCAATGACGAGTGCTCAGCCTTGAGGACGATTCTTCACCCGAAACATTTCCTGATACGGCAACAAGATGCCACCGTCGATCGTCAAAGTCGTGCCTGTTAGATAATCGCTACCTGGATCGCTGAGGAATACAACCCCGCGGGCGATGTCTTCTGGTTCTGCCAAACGCCCCCACGGCAAAGCTTTACCATGCTGCATCAGCTCTTCTTCGAAAAAGAATTTTCGTTCTCCTGGCGTATTCGTCCAACCTGGATGAACCAGATTGACACGAATGCGGTGTTCGGCAAGTTCAACTGCAGCCGTCTTTGCCATTTGATCGAGCGCCGCTTTGCCCATGTTGTAAGCCATAGCGCCTGGGATAGGTTTGTAGGCATGTGGTGAACTAATAAAAACCATCGAGCCACCACCACCTCGCTCCAACATGTGTGCCGTTGCGGCTCGAAGAATGTAGAAAGGGGCCCACATGCAAACGTTAATCGTCCGCTCGAAGCCTGGCATATTGGCCTTATAAAACAATTCGCGATCGCTGTAGGCCGCATTGGAGACGACAATATCTATGCGTCCCAAAGTTTTTACGGCATCCTCTACCATTTTCTCGACCTGATCTTGCTCTGCTAGATCAGCGATGAAAGGAAAAGCTTGACCGCCAAAGGAACGGCATTTTTGAACGGTCTCAACCGGGTCAATTAAATCATTTACGGCAACATCGGCACCAGCTTGCGCCAAAGCATGAGCAATTGCGGCACCGATACCTCGAGCGGCACCAGTAACGAGGGCCTTCTGGCCTAGCAAAGTTTGGCCGGGATATCGCAACTGACGTGGATCAACAGTCATTACTTATCTCTTTTTCTTAATTTATGCCTAGCAGAGTGTAGGAATGGACGACTCGAATAATAAACGCTCTAAGCGCCTAACACCGCGCGCAGTTTTTCGCGTGTTTCGGGCAGCCCGAACTGTAATTTCCCAAATCCGAATTTAGCGCCTGCAGCCACGGCCGCATCTTGATGTTCGGGGTAGTTGGTGATCAACATGACCGGCAAGTCCTGATACTCCGGACGAGCTTTGATCTGCTTAATGATCTCTAAGCCATCACTATAATCTTGATCGAGCTTGCGATTAACAAGGACCAGAGAGTAGTTGTGAGCCAACAACATAGCCATGGTATCTTCAGGACCATGTGCTTGATGCACTTGAGCGTTGAAGTTTCCTTCGACAAGTCGTTTTATCGCGGAATGATCTGGGCCGCAGTTCCCAACATCTAGAACAAGTTTCGACATCGAACAACCTCGATAAGGTTTCACTAGGATCTTCTATGCTCTTCGACTTAGTTTTAGAAGATTCTGAGCGAAGCGGAAACAGGTCTTTATGTTTTGCTTGGGATTGTAATGTACTGACCATGCACGAAAAACGGCCCACATCGCATTCAACAGCGACTGGGCCGTCTATCTTATTCCAGAATCTGGTATGAACAGATGCTTCCTACCAATGAAGTTTTTATAGTGAAGTATCAAGAGAGTAGTAAGAAGTCTTCGTCTCTTAAATGTACTTCGGCTGGCAAGTAAACCAAACTTATTTAGATGGTGTTGCCCCGGACAACGGCTTATCAAGTTGAATCTGTGAATTACCTGCTGGGTCCACGGGGGCGGCAGGGGTTTTGGCATTGCTGGAAGCTGCATCATTGCAACCAGAGATCGATGTCGTCGCGATCATGCCCATCACAAATGATAAGCTCAAGAGGAAATAGGCAGACTTTTGCTGAGTCATATCAAACCCGTTCCAAAGAATTACCAAAGCGTACTCACTCACCACACGATTCATTTCGCGCGGAACTAAAAAAGCGAGAACACTTAACCATCTTCACCCCACTACAAATTCATCCGCTGGGTCGAATTTCGGTGAGACTACGATTAATACCTTCATCTTGCCCACCGCTCGATGCACTACATTTGGGACGATCTTGCAAGCTATGCCCGGCTTTACCGGAAAGCGTTTTCCGTCGAGTTCCAAATAAGCTTCACGATCAGCTTCAAGGATGAAGTAGGTTTCTGTTAGTCTCTTGTGGAAGTGAGCTTTGGCCACTTCGGCGATCTCAGTGACGTGCATGGTATAAGGCACGTCCGGATCTGCCTGAAAGGCTCGCCTAGCTAGTCCACACGGACACTCAATTGGCTTTAGATTGTTGAAATCCACCACTGCTGACGCAGGAGGTGTTAAGCGATCGGTCATCTGCACACTACCGGGGCTTACCCCTGGAATAGAGGAACACGGGAGTATCAGTATTGGGAGAAGCTGTGGCTCAGTTAAAAACGACCCTAACCTTACAACTACCCAGACAGATGCCGCAACCGACAAAAACAACCAAGGCCAACAGGCCCTAAAGACACAAATAGTTTAGCCTATCGCTACAGCCGACGAAACCAGATGTTTAGAAAGTCAGCCCCTTCTACCTTTTTTTCCATTCTTTTCGTTGCAGTTTCCTACCCTCTCCAACAAAAACCCACCCCAAACAAGTACCCTACAATAAGTACTTTTCGATAAGACAGACAACCCTTAACGCCGCACAATCGACAAAGCTTGCCAGTCCTTCCAGACCGCTACCTTCAGCAAAGTCTGACGACGTAAGTCCTTTGTCCAAAAATGGTTTACGGCTCTCAAGGCAGTTTCCAATGCGGGCCGATATCTACTTTGCCTCAAAGATGCGACATGGATTGCGATCGGTAGCAACATGGTCGGTCAAGAGGTTGCCGGAGGACGATTCTCGAGCCCAAGGAAGGCTTGATCCGGTACTGGCGCATGCCACATTCGATGTTGGTTTTTAGGCGGGCTCCGCTCCGCGTCTCGATCCGGTAAGCGAGTAGTAAACCGATCGCGGCACCACGAAGTCGAGTGGCTTAGCACGACCCAGGTGACGGTTACTCGATGCCGCGTGGGCTACGAGGGCGATTTCGACGACGACTTCGTGCGTTGAAACCGGTCTCGGCTCCCCGCAACCCATCGCCGGTAGCGCCAGGAAGCAGCTATCAATACATCATAGGGAGATGTGGCTAGATGAAATTGAACATTTTTGTCGGTTCGTTGGTGCTCGGTGCTAGCCTTTGTAGCCAGAGCTTTGGTGGCGGTCTTTTGGATCGCTTGCTCAGTCTGAAGGGTGCCGGCTGCGATACAAGCTGCTGTGACACCACTCCAGCATGCGACCCAGGTTGCGGCGTTGAAAACGCTTGCGACCCAGGTTGCGGAATTGAAAATGCATGCGACCCAGGTTGCGGCATTGAAAACGGTAACGGTAACGGTTGCGACCCAGCATGCGGCATTGAAAATGGCTGCACTGCAGGTTGTGCAGCTCCAAGCTGCGGAACCGAAACCGCTTGCTGCACTCCAAAGCGCAAGCCTTTGTTGTCGCTGTTGCACAGCTTGAAGCCTAAGAAGCTTGGCTGTGACAATGGATGTGCTGCTGACCCAGGTTGTGGCATCGAAAATGCTTGCGACCCAGGTTGTGGCATCGAAAACGGTGGCTGTGCAGCTGGTCCAGCTTGCGGCCCAGATTGCGGTATCGAAGTTGCTTCTTGCGACAACGGCTGCGATTCAGGTTGCAAAATCAAGCGTCCACGTTTGTTGGACTTGCTCTTCAAGTGCAAGAGCAAAGGTTGTGATGAAGTATGCTGCGACGCGATGAGCGCTTGCGGATGTGGTGCAGCTCCTGCTGCAGCCCCAGCCGCTCCTGCCGCTTCGGAAGCTGCTCCAATGCCTCCTGCACCAGTTGTAGACCCAAGTGCATACCTACAAAGCAAGCGCCGCGTCATTCAGGCTAGCTCATACGTTCGCTAAGGTGAACGTTGCTGACTAGCAACCCAGACGTGTGCTCAACCCGAGCGGCCTTCTTTCTCCGGAAAGAAGGCCGCTTTTTTTGTTTTTGTACGTCCTTCGAAACTTATCCGTGTATCCCTCCATTTGATTGCTCAGTTTTTATAGCCAGCTCTGGCCTCAATTCTCAGCGACACGCCTCGTGATCCTGTCCGCTGATGATTAGAGTAATGGAGTCATCGACTTTGATTCCTCGTGGAAGCTGGACCCAGACATGCCTGCAGACTATCAGCAATTCGAAATACGGCTGCTCGACTGGAATCTGCCTGCGGATTGCCAAGCTTTACTAACGCTGACTCAAAACTATGCGACCCATCCCATGGGAAGTGGTAAAGCGTTACCCGCTGAAATCATCGAACAATTGGTCCCACGTCTGCGTGCGATTCCCCATGCGAGAGTCTTTATTGCCTGGAACGGTAGTACCCCGTTAGGCTTGGCCACTTGCTTCACAGGCTTTTCCACTTTCAAAGCTCGCGAATTGATCAACGTCCATGACTTAACCGTTCACAGCGATCATCAAGGGAGAGGCATTGGCCGAAAGCTGCTGCAGTATGTGCAGAACTATGCTCAAGAAAATGACTTTTGCGCTGTGACTCTCGAGGTTCGCAATGACAATACGCCTGCTCGAAAACTTTATCGCTCACTTGGGTTCAAAGAACTCGACGAGCCCTTGCCAAGCGATTACACCCTCTTCGCCAAGTGGACCTCCCCTGATTACGCTTAGACACTTCTATCCATCTGCCACGGAACATGGATCTAAAGTCACTACTCCATAAATCATTGCTGCCGATCGAGCTTACCGATCCTGAGCTTCAACAATTGTCGGAGTCCTTGCTCGCGCGCCCCGCTCGTTCTATTCGGAAAGCGATCCACCTGTCGCAAAAGTTCGACAGCTTCTTCGAAGCACTCAGCCCTGTGCCTTGGCATGCTGCAGGGTATTGGTGGGACGAATTGCGAGGACGACCAGGAGGAGAGCCTCTCTATGCTGCCGGGGGCTTTTATATTCAAGACGCAGCCTCGATGCTTCCATTGACTCTTCTAGCACCGCAACCTGGCGAGATTATTTGCGACCTGTGCGCTGCTCCTGGCGGCAAGGCGACAGCGATTGCGGAAGAGCTCGGGGAAAGCGGATGGTTGTTGGCCAACGAAACGATTCAATCGAGACTCGCGCCACTTGAACTGACACTTGCTCGCACTGGTTCAGAGCGTTATGTCGTATCCAACTGCGATCCAGATTTCCTCGCCGAACAAGTACCGAATCAGTTTGATGCGATACTATGCGATGCTCCTTGCAGCGGCCAAACCTTGATTGGCAAAGGGAAACAATCACTGAGTTCAATATCGAGCCAAGCGATTGAATTAAACGCTTCGCGTCAGACACGCATTCTAGACGCGGCTGCGCAGTTAGTCCGGCCGGGTGGAAGAATTGTCTATTCGACTTGTACTTTGGCTTCAGCAGAAAATGAACTTCAAGCCACCCATTTCATCGCGAGGCACCCCGATTGGTACATCGAAACTCCCGCCGAATTACAGACTCGACTGTCGGGGCGCTCCCCACAAGTTGATTTCGTACTCTCGAACCTCAAAAGCCCTTTGCACGAGGGTTGTTATCGGATTTGGCCCCATCGCGATCACTGCGCTGGAGGATTTGCGGTGGTATTGGTACGTAAGCCTACGGACAACTCCACCGAAACAGACTCAACACAAGCGTTAGAGAGTTCTAGCTTGCAGGAACCGATCGAAGCGATTGAAGAGGAGAGGGGCCACTACTTGTCGAAGAATCGCCGCAAACATCCAGCGGCAAAAAGCGACAAGCGTCCCGAGCCAATGATGCGACTAAAAGTCGCTCCTAGACCAATCGAAACCGAACAGTGGGGATCTCTTCGAGCCCCGTTTGTCGTCTCGGGTGATATGCAGACTTTTGCTTGGCCTGAACCCCCGCCGGAAAGCTGGCTAGCAATCATTCATGGCGGACCGGAAATTGCCTATCGCAAAGGAGAACATTGGTTTCCATCCCATGCCCTGGCCTTGCGAAGATCCAGTAACTGGAGTCCTTTAACCACTATCGAACTGAGCAAAAACGAGGTAATTCGCTACATGGCTGGCGAAGCACTGGCGATCGCTCAACGCTCTGCAACTACTCACAATGGCTGGGCGCTAGCGACCTGGGAAGGAGAACCTTTAGGTTGGCTGAAGGTGGTCGATGGGGTAGGCAAGAACCATCTCCCCAAGGGAGCGAGATCTCACCTTCAGTAGTGTCGCTGTCCGATAATCCTAAAATAAGGTATCTTATCGGCTAATCGAGCAAGCCGATAATTGCGTTTAAGGTAACCCAACTTCGGTCTAATATCGATTTTTCGCTCTCCCCATTCGTTCATCTTCCTAGAGATATCTATGTATCCCCTGTTATTCTCGGTACTCGGTTTCGCACCGTTTAACATTTTGGGGCAAGAATTTCAGTGGGGCGACATGGTAGTTGTCGGCCTTCTTGTATTGCTGGAAGGTGTTTTATCCATCGACAACGCTTTGGTTTTAGGCTTGCTCGCTAAACGCTTGCCAAAACATCTACGTCCTAAAGCATTGTCGTATGGTTTGATTGGAGCTTTCGTGTTTCGCGTGATTGCGATCGCTACGGCTAGCTTTCTCTTGCAATGGACTTTCGTGAAGTTTCTGGGTGGTGGATACCTTGTCTTTATTGCGGTTAAACATCTTTTCTTTGAGAGCCATGAGGAAGAAGAACGAAAGATCGTCATGGATGAGCAAGGGCAACCTTTGCTAGTCGATGCCGAGACCGGTGGTGATTTAACGACCGAACAAGAAGATTTGGAGATTCGAGAACGTGTTCCAGTGGGCGTCTCTTTAATCACCGACAACGAGACCACCAGCTCCACTGCTGCTCCAGTGCAGACGAAGAAAACTCGTTGCAAAGTTCCTTCGTTCTGGGGTACTGTTTTAGTGATAGAACTTACCGATATCGCTTTTGCCGTCGATTCTATTTTGGCTGCGATGGCGTTGGCTGGTAGCAAGCAAGAAAAACTTTGGGTTGTGATCACCGGTGGAATACTCGGTGTTGTCCTGATGAGGTTCGCCGCGGCTCTCTTCGTTAAGCTGCTCGATCGATTTCCTCGCTTCGAAATCTCAGCTTATCTATTGGTGATCATCATCGGCCTTAAACTGCTAGCCGATTGGGGTTGCAATAGCGATTGGAGTTTCCAACAAAGCCCATGGCTGGCCAATCGCATGGGTGGCTGGCAGCAATCCTTCAAAGACTTCGAACAATCGCGCCGCGATACGGTTGAAAGTTATGAACAGTGGCTGGTCACCTCCTGGCCCTTGTTGCAAGGTGCGAAGCTAGGACATCACGCGGAACATGAATCGCACTCCGATAGTGAAAGCCATGCGGAAGAGCACTCAGAAGCTGAGGGAACGAAGTCGACTAAAGTCGAAATCCCGCATGTACCTCACTTGCTCGATTTCCACGATTTGCGACGTCCCGAATGTTTAAGCTTCTGGATCCTTATGGCTCTCTGCTTTGGCATTGGTTTTATTCCACGCTCCAAAGCTCAGCTCGATACTTAATCTCTAAACTTTAGCCGTATGTTCTCGCATCCATCGGAAAAAACATCGATGGATGCGAGGTTGTTAGTGAAGCACACTGATAGAAAGGCTGCAGTAACCGCCTTGCAGTGCAGGAAAGCGATTAGCTGTAGGGAGGGCATTAATTCACATAGCCCGCCAATTCGGTCGCTCGCTGAACTCTACGAATAGCCAACATGAAAGCTGCCGTCCGCAGGCTTACTTCGAAACGCTGAGCTTCTTGCCATACTTGCTCGAAGGCCTCACTCAACGTGTGATCCAATTCCTGACGAACGCGATCCAAACTCCAGCGGTAGTGTTGTCGATTTTGGACCCACTCGAAATAACTCACAGTGACCCCACCTGCGTTGGCCAAAATATCTGGCAGCACCATGATCTTACGCTCATTGAGCACCTTATCTGCTTCAGGCCAGATCGGTCCATTGGCTCCTTCAATGATCATCTTGGCTTTGACCTTAGCCACATTCTCTTCCGTGATAACACCTCCCAACGCAGCTGGTATCAATAGATCGCAGTCGAGAGCCAGCAGTTCATCCGCCGGCATTACGGTTGCTCCTTTGTAGCCTTCCAAACTACCACGATTTCCTAACGTGTATCGCAGCACCTCGGGAATATTCAAACCCTCTGGATTGTAGTAGCAACCGCTCACATCACTCACAGCTACGACCACAAAGGCGGATTCATGGAGGTACTTGGCAGCATGCGAACCGACGTTTCCAAAACCCTGAATAGCGACTCGACAATTCTCTGGCTTGTGTCCGACACGCTTGAGCATTTTGGTAGCCATGATACCGACGCCGCGGCCGGTCGCCTCTTCGCGTCCCTTAGCTCCATATTCTTCAACCGGCTTGCCTGTGATTACCGCTGGATTAAAGCCGTGATACTTCTCCCATTGATTGCGAATCCAAGACATCTCTGCAAAACCGGTTCCCATATCCGGTGCCGGTATATCGGTATCAGGCCCGATGATGTCATGAATCTGATCGATAAAGGAACGTGTTAAGCGTTCGAGTTCCTTGCGACTCAATTGCTTGGGGTCGACAGCGATCCCCCCCTTCGCACCACCGTAAGGTAGATCGACGACTGCAGTTTTCCATGTCATCAGACTCGCTAGCGCTCGCACTTCATCGAGATCCACCGACGGATGGTATCGTAAACCACCCTTCATCGGTCCGCGGCTATTATCATGCTGGACGCGGTAACCTAAGAAAGTCCGGACCGATCCGTCGTCCATCTCGCAGGCGACTTGCACCGTCACTTCTCGCTTGGCTGCCAGCAGCAGCGTTCTTAGCCATTCGGGCAATTGCAAGCGATCGGCCGCTTCATTGAAGTACAACTCAGTTGCTGCAAACGCTTTCATGATGAACTCCTTGCCTGTTTATGGGCTAGCTTGTCCGCCAAGGGGCGGTTAATGCATTATTTAAAGTGTGCAACTCGAGCCATTGTCGGTTAAAGTTACATTATCTAGAGGTCAGGCGAATTCATTTCTTAGACGAACCAGAAATGATGCACACAAGACCACTATCCTGACGCAAAATTTGTATTGTAGCAGCCAACAAAGTACCGGCCGATTGGGACTTAAATGTCGATCACCCCCGCTGAACTGTGGCAAAAGATTTCCTCTTACTCGCTTGCCCTGCCAGACCAATGTCGGCAATGGACAAATGACATCGCGCGCACGCGAGGCCCTGCCGCCGCGCTCCAAACCGAAGAAATCATTGCCTACCTACGTGACCAAAATGTATTTACGTCGTATCAGCTCCAACAGTTGACCTCTGCTTCCAATCCACTGCTAAAAATCGGACCTTGGCGAATTGAAGATGCCCTCAGCCGAACTCCGTTTAGTCGCTGGCTGGTGGGAAACGATATCAGCCGAAATCGCAAACGGTGGCTGTTTATCGTCGATGAAAACCTGCTTCAACAAGCGGATGTCCGACAAGCTGGTCCATCTCTCGAATGGTCAAAAATCCAGGGAGCTATCAAACAAAACAACGGCTGGAATTTTGAGCCACCCGAGAAACATTCACAACAATTGCTACTTGTAGCGCAGCCGTTGGAAGGGCAACTCGCTCAACCACAACCAAAATCTCCCACGACGGTCGCCCGCTGGATCTCTGCGGTGGCGCAATCCCTACAGGAATTGCACCAGGCCCGATTGATTCATGGACATATTCGCCCCGATCGACTTTGGATCGATTCGTCCAATCAAGCGTTGCTTCTGCGCGATCCTCTGATTCCACCCACAACTGCCGGAGCCGCTGATGGCTGGAGCCCCTTGGATCAACAACTCGGGCCGACCGGTCGAATCAACTACCTTGCCCCAGAACTGTCCGTTCCCGGTCAGAACTGGACGCCTGCGGCGGATATCTACTCGCTAGGTTGCTTATGGTATTGGCTGCTAACTGGTACGGCTCCCTTCGCCAACACACCAGCAGGCCAAGTTGCAGTACAACACGCTGTCACTCAACTATACGTCTCAGAAGAGTTGGTTGGCGGTCCCCAATTAGCCGAATGTTTCAGATTTTGCTTGGCCAAGAATCCAGCAACCCGATTCCCGAGCGCGCAGAACCTTTACAACGCAATCGAAGCTGCTTTGTCGGCGACAGCCACTGCGTTAGCTAAACCAGCCACAGCTACAAAATCGGTGTCCAGCTCCACTGAGCCAACGAAATCGGCTCCGCCACCATTACCATTACCATTACCACCGACTCCCCCTGTTGCCAAAGAAGTTCCCCCACTCAAGCAACCAGCCACGGCTCCAGCAGTTTCAAGTGATTCGAAACCCGAGCCAGCTAAAACACCGGAAGCAAAACCAGTCACGGCGGCCCCCAATCGCGCGACCAATGCACCAGCCCCACGAACTGCTGCTCCATCGACTGACCCCAAAACGGAAAATCGGCCTCAAGCAGCCCCGACATCTGCTACTTCGCCACCTGCAACCGTTAGCAAGTCGACCGTTAGCAAGCCGACCGAAAGCGTTCCCAGCCAGCCGACTACTGCCACCAATACTCCCGGCAAGTCCGCGGAACAGCCGGCCAAGCAGCAACCCGAAAAACCTAACCTCGTTCAAACTCCACCCGCTTCACCTAAAAGCACTGCAGCACCCGCTGTTGCTCCACCACCGACTCCACCAGCAACAG
>JAUMAI010000806.1:0-3549 GCA_032116775.1 Pirellula sp.
AATAAGAAAGTAACGCAACGCTGAAAGAACATACCCCCACAAGAATTGCAAAATTGCAGCTTTCTTTCAAAGAAAAGGGTCAGAGATATATTTTTTGGCACTCCACACTTCGGCCGTTCGCTCATTTCCATTGCTAGGTAGTTTCGACAGCGTAATGGCGGCCTTTTACTATGTCCGAAATTTCGTTCCCGGTTTGGCTTCAGGAATCGTTTCGTCATCCCTCTCCCAGGACATGGCAAGCTGTATTAGCCTCACGCACCAGACCAGCTAATCGAATTATCAGAGTTCCGACGGGATTTGGAAAAACGGAAGGAGTTCTCTCCGTTTGGAGTTACCACCTATTTTGTCGTAACGATCAATCCTGGCCGCGCAGGCTCATCTGGTGCCTACCAACACGTTCATTAACTGAGCCCACCTACACGATTGCCAACTCGCTGGCGGAATCAATCAACTCAAAACGAGCAACCAACAAGCGATTGCGTGTCCACCTCGCGACAGGAGGTGAGGATAGTGATGACTGGTTCCTCTACCCAGAAAGCCCAGCCATTGTCGTCGGCACTCAGGAATCGTTGCTGTCACGTGCACTGAACCGCGGCTTCGGCAGCACTCGCTCCCGTTGGCCCATTGAATTCGGCATGCTAAATCAAGACAGCTTATGGGTCATGGATGAAGCCCAACTCATGGGTGTTGGACTGGCCACTTCAGCCCAGCTACAGGCTTATCGAGATCAAGATCGCAGTCGGAGCCTCAAGCCCTGCTACACATGGTGGATGAGTGCCACCATGCAAGCGCAGTGGCTCGATAGTGTTGACACTAGAAGCAGCATAAATGACTGGCTCGCAGATCCATGCGTCCTATCGGATACTGAGCGCGATGATGAAGTTTATCAAACCAAGAAACCGCTTTTCTTGAAATCCATCGATGCGAAAGCTACTCCTGAATTCGCAGAACTGATTGTCGATCGCCATCGCAATATCCCAACGGGGAAAGATGGACGCCTCACGTTAGTTATTTGCAACACGGTTAAGCGTGCCTGTGAGACTTTCGAGCATCTTCGGTCTATGGATCTTAAGCATGATCTGAAGATAGTACATAGTCAGTTTCGGCGTGTAGACAGCGAAAGCTGGAGAGTAGATTTTCTGTCGAAGGAGTCCCGTAAACCTACAACGGATAGAATCATTGTATCGACTCAGGTGATTGAGGCAGGTGTAGACTTTTCAGCCGATTGCGTGGTTACAGAATTAGCCCCATGGTCGAGTTTGGTTCAACGCTTTGGTCGCTGCGCACGATATGGCGGTACAGCGGAAGTTGTCGTGATCGATCGCGGACGCGACAGTAAAACAGAATCTCCTTATACCTCAGAAGAACTTGAGGCAGCTCACTCGTCTCTGGAAACACTTAATGACGTAGGAATCCGATCCCTCGAGGATTACGAACAATCGCTATCTGAAACAGAGCGAATGCAGCTTTATCATTACTCGCCTCAACATCTTTTGATGCGCACTGAATTCGATGAATTATTCGATACCACACCCGACCTAAGCTGTGATGATATCGATGTTAGCAGATTCATTCGAAGTGGTGACGAACGTGATCTTCAAATCTTTTGGCTGAAGATCGACAAAGATGGGTCTCCGGATCCGAATCGACAACCACATCGACATGAATTGTGTCCTGTAAAAGTAGCCGATGCCATCAGTTGGCTGTTCGGTGAGGAATCAAAATCTTCCCGAATGCCAAACCTTTTACCACGAATGAAAAAACGTGCTTGGATTTGGGATTGGATCGATGGACGCTGGATAACTCCCAAAAGGTCGGACCTACTACCTGGCAAAATCGTTTGTGTTGCCAGCAATCGGGGCGGCTATAGCTCGCACCTCGGCTTTGAGCCGGACTCCATGACAGATGTGACTGAATTATCGATTGACAACAACCAAAACGCTGTGCTGCAAGCCAATTGGGCAGATCAGCAACTATCAAATGATAGTTTGAGTTTTAACGGCAGGAAAACGCTTGCCCGTCATAGTCAGGAAGTTGTGGACTGCGTTACTTCTATCACGTCAGAGTTACACTTGAATCAGCGACTTGTGGAAATACTGACCATTGCCGCTCGCTGGCATGATATCGGCAAAGCACATCCTGCCTTTCAGTCTATACTGCACAGATCGCCAAACGATAATATTCCAGGAGATGCTCTACTTGCTAAATCGAATTCAACGAATCGTGAGAGAGTGCACTACTTTGCGGACCAGGAAGGCCGTGATGAGAGAGTTGGTTTTCGACACGAATTAGCAAGTGCTTTAGCACTCTTCGCCGTTCTACAAATCTATCAACCCGACCATCCAGCTTTACTGGGTGAATGGAAAGCGTGGTTTAGCTATTCGGTAGCTGGAACTCCTGATACGGTCACCTCCTCGGCTACATCGTTCAACGCCTCAGAGCGTTATGCGTCGCCGGAAATTGCTGAAAACAACCACATCTTTCCAGACGTAGTTGAACCGCTCTTGAAATGCAATTCGAATGAGTTTGACCTCATTCTCTACTTAGTTGCCAGTCATCACGGAAAGGTACGCAGCACCCTCTACTCATCACCGAGTGACCAGAACTATGTAGATCAACTTGAAGATGGCCGAGGGATGCCGATACGCGGCATTCGCGAAGGTGACATTCTGCCCGAACTGACGCTGCAAGCGGGCGATATCCCCTTACCGGAACTGATACTAACCCTTGAACCTGCTTCACTTGGCCTATCTCCAATCACCGGCCGAAGTTGGCGTGAAAGAACTTCGAGCCTAGTCACCCAATACGGTCCCTCAACGCTGGCGTACCTTGAAGCGATTTTTAGATCAGCGGATGCACGAGCTACCTTGCTTACCACCAGCGATCCTTTATGTGAGGTTCAGGAGATTCTATGACGATCTACCATCATTCCTTGCTAGGTTGTTCGCCTACTCCTCTAGGTAATTACCTCAAGGCTCTGGGGATCTTGCGCATTATTGCCGAGCAGCTAGATCCAGCATGCCGAGGTTGGTGGCAAGAAGAGCACTTTCATTTGCTCTCTGATAAGAGCCAGGCTGAGATTGAGCGGTTCTTCCTCGATAAGTATGAACCATCTCCTTTCGTATCGCCCTGGAATAAAGGTTGTGGGTTCTTCAAAGTCGATGACGCAGGGTTGGCTCCATTAGAAAAATCGTTAGCCAAACGATTTTCACGGTTTCGTGATGGCATCAAAGCGGCTCGCGAACCACTCAACGAAATTTCCAATGCAGATGCCACGATTCGTGCAATCAAAGCTCGAACCAAAACAAATCGTTCGTTTCAAACCGCTGAACAACGAACATTGCTACGTAATTCGGTTCCTGTACAGCAAACACTGGCAGCTCTTGAAGCGACTTTAGCGAAAACGGATATAAGCCCCGAGGACACCGAGGAAATCAGACGAGAAATCTCAACAATTCAACAGATCCTAGCGGACGTTACAACTATCCCAACGAAATCTGAGGCGGACAAGCTAAAGACCTCCACAGGTTATAAGAGGCTACTGGGGGC
>JAUMAI010000807.1:0-3468 GCA_032116775.1 Pirellula sp.
CATGAGTCATGTCAGCTTGACAGCTCTGTCCGTCACGTGGGTCTAGGGAATGCAAGCGGCGTGCCAATTCATGCAAACGATAGTTCGAGTTAGCTGACGATCGCTTAAGATTGGGGTGGCGTGGCAGTCATGGCTGCCGAGGAGGTTGCACTCCTCGAAGGGCTGGATGACGTTGGTGTGATGTCTTTGAGCGATTTGCCAAGTCGCTTGCGTGGAGCCTTTGGGTTAACCCCGTTGTCATTGGTCGATTCGGTCGCTACCGCAAAGCGGTTGGAAGGACTAGCGGGGCGTTCCGGACGGCCCTGCAAAAAACCAACGACGGAGGGATGGAGATCTTCGGTGGGAGCAGGCGTTCCCAATTGTTCAATCGCATCGCTGACACCCAGCAATACAGACTGACGAACTCCTTCGCGGATCCAGCCAAAAAAATTAACACTCATCACACAATCCCTCCCTGGATCAATTCCTTCTCAACAATTCGCGCTACGGCGCCCAGTGCCTTGTAGATGGCGACGCGGTCTGTGTCTAGGGCGTTTTGTTGCCAGAACTCGCGACGGTCGATCGCGGAGATCGTTTAACTTTGCTCGCAATAGACCCGCTTGGGGCGGAGTGATAACACCCCCAAATGAAGGTGAATGCCAAAGGTCTGTTTATTGCAGTGGGATCGCCAGGGACTGAAAAGGAGTCAAAAAACCCGCGCGAATTCGCACGGCTGGCCCGAGCAGGCACGCTCGAATCTGCCCATGTACGATCTGCCAAGCTGTCTTCAGTGAAATAGATCTCGACCTGAAATCGGAGTGAGGTGACTCTCGTTTCCCCCACTGATCGGTGAATCATCACCCAGGGGTTTGGGCAAGCCTTGGACTGAAGCATACATTGGACTACCGCGTGCCCGAAAGTGCAGCATGCCCGGAAGTGTAGCATGTCCGGAAGTGTAGCATGTCCGGAAGTGTAGCATGTCCGGAAGTGTAGCATGCTCGAAAGTGGAGTACGATCGCGCGGTGCAAACGAACTGCAGTCATACAAATCGTCTAGGCCAGCTTGGCCAACAAAAAGATCGAATGAAGATTCGCTGTCGCACAGCCATTCTTCATTCGATCTGTTGTTTAGAAAAATATTTGTTCAGCCGAGGTTCGATCTACAGCGACTTGCCAGCGGATGATTCATTCCAAAATGATCGGCTAGTGCTTAGCGAACTCTTACTTGGCATCGGATGCGGTGAAGACACCTAAGGTTCGATTAGGTCTAGGACGACGGAAACCAATACGTTCAAGGGCTTGATAAACTTCCAACAACGTTTTCTCACCAAAGTTGGTGATACTCAACAATGTGTCGGGCGTTGCATTGAGCAAATCCTTGACGGTGAAGATTCCTTTCTCCTCTAGGCAGTTGGTTGTACGAACGCACAAACCAATCTCAGCAGTGCTCAGTTCCAATCGCTCGCGTAACGTCCGTGCTTCTTCGTCTGCTTGGCTCAATCGAATTCGAGTCATCGTTCCCTCGCTGAAAAAGATTCCTACTGGTTCCAATCCATAGAAAGTTGGAGCAATATAACCCACTTCTTCCGCTTGCCAACACTCCCTTTAGAAAAATCTCTTATGCTAGCATTTAGTCTCAAAGACGCGATGTTTTAGGGGATGGCGGAGTCGAGGCGATTTCGAACGATTTCTCTGGGAATCGATATGAAGTAGAATGCAGGACTTTGATTTTCGCCCGGTCGAGGTTAGCTAGGGAGTTCAGGGGCATGGCTGGTTTATTGGACAATCTGAATGCGGCACAGCGAGAAGCCGTACTGCACATCGACGGTCCATTGTTGATGTTGGCTGGACCGGGTAGCGGTAAGACTCGAGTGATTACGCATCGTATTGCGCATCTGATTAGTCAAGGAATTCCAGCCTGGAATATTTTGGGGCTGACGTTTACCAACAAAGCGGCGGACGAGATGAAGCATCGTCTGAAGCAGTTAGTGGGTGATGCTCCTCTGTGGATGGGTACATTTCATTCGTTTTGTGCCCGAACCTTGAGAAGGTACGCACCGTTGGTTGGCTTACCGGAGAATTTTACCATTTATGATGCGGATGATTCGGAGTTGGCGTTGAAGGCTGCGGTCAAGATGGCTGAAGTCGAACTTACGCACATAACAATAGGTTCGCTAGCGCAGCAAATTAGTCGATTGAAGAATCGGCTTATCACTCCCGAAATGTTACTTGGTAATGCGGTGTCGAGTGACGAGCATTTAATGGCCCGCGTCTATCCCATCTACCAACAATATTTAATACGAAATGCGGCGGTAGATTTTGATGACTTGCTGATGCATGTAGCTACGCTGTTGCGCCAGTCGCCGGAGTTAAGATCGGAATTGGATCACGGCTACAAATATATTTTGGTCGATGAGTATCAGGATACGAACTTATCGCAATACGCAATCATTAAAAGTCTGTCGATCGATTATCCCAACTTGGCGGTGACGGGTGATCCAGACCAGTCGATCTATGGTTGGAGAGGTGCCAATCTCAACAATATTTTGAATTTTGAAAAAGATTTTCCCAAGGTGCGAGTGATACGACTGGAGGAGAATTATCGTAGCACCCCCGAGATTCTTTCTGCAGCGGACATGCTGATACAGAACAACGAACGTCGAAAAGCCAAACGGTTGCAAGCGACTCGACCATCGGGTTCGAAGGTTCGTTTGAAGACCTATGCCTCTGGGCGAGATGAAGCGGCTGATATTGTTCAGCAGATCTTGACCCTTAGGCAGCAGCAGTCACGATCCTTAAGCGATTTTGCGGTTCTTTACCGAACGAACGCGCATTCTCGCTTGATGGACTTGGCGTTACGCAAGGCTGGACTTGGCTATCAGATGGTGGGAGGTTTTCAGTTTTATCAACGCAAAGAGATCAAGGATCTTTTGTCGTATTTGCATTTGCTTCACAATCCTGCTGACGATATTGCCTTCCAACGTGTCATCAATACGCCGCCACGTGGGCTGGGGAAACAGACGCTTGCTAATCTCGAAGAGTTAGCCCGCAAGCATGGTGTAGGTTTGTTGGAGGGTGCTGAACTCGCAGTCGATCGAATCAAACTAAACGCGAAAGCGAAAAAGAGTTTGGTCGATTTTCTAAAGCTAATGGATCTGTTGCGCGAAGAGTCTAAGGGGAGGTTGTGTGATCTGCTGCAAACATTAATTACGAAACTAGACTATCGCACGTATCTACAGAAGGTCCGGCGGGAAGAAGCAGACGCCGACGTAATGGAAAACGTAGATGAATTACTGGCGGATGCCGCTGAGCTTGATAATGAGGAGTTAGAGGGTAATCCGTTAGAGGTTTTCTTGGAACAAGCGGCTCTGTACAGCGATACGGATAGTTTGGATACGTCTGCAGATCGGGTAAAGTTAATGACCCTACATGCTGCGAAAGGTTTAGAGTTTCCGTTCGTGTTTATCATTGCTGTAGAGCAGGATATTTT
>JAUMAI010000808.1:0-2867 GCA_032116775.1 Pirellula sp.
CAGTTGTCTTCAGGGAGACCAATTGCGGTTTTGAACTTTCTAGGCAGGTAGTGTTTGCCGTAAATGGGCTCGACATCTTCAGGTTCGCCACCACCAGCGAGTGAAGATTCGCCTGAATCAGGATCCTTAACCCATAGCTCGTAGTAGGCTTTGGTGCGTGGGGCTAAGTGTTCAGCCAAATCATCCGCAAGTTTTTGTAATGTCGTATGAACTTCATCGACATAGGGGGCTGGGCAGCACATCACGTTTCGATTGACGTCACCGCAAGCGGCTAAGGTCGAAAGTTGAATCTCATTGATTCGATGGATGGCTTTCCAAAGATCCGATTTGATGATGCCATGCAACTGAAGGCCCTGACGGGTTGTGATCTTTAGAGTTGCGTTGCCGATTTCGTCGCACAGGTCCAAGTGGGCTAACAATTGAGCTGCGGTTAGCTTGCCGCCTGGTATGCGCGAGCGAACCATAAAGCTGATTTCTTTTTGCGATTTTCCTTCGCCTGTCGAGGTTCGGGCTTCGCGATCATCCTGTTGATAGTTTCCGTGGAACTTCAGCAGTTGAGCATTCTCTTTTGCAAACTGTGGCGTATCCTTTGCCAAGTCTTCTCGAATTGTACCAAACAGATAATTGCTGTTATCTTTGATTCCCTCAACGGGACTCAATCCTGTGTCGTCTGCCATGAATTTCCTCGTTTGCCCCAACTTGTTGCTGGCCCACTTGCAGTGGATAGCATAGAAAAGGATGGTTCTGAATTAAGAATCACCCCTGTCAAACTTCGCCGATTTTGTCGTTAATATAGCGATTGGCCTGCAATCTCACTACAGCGCCTTGCCTGGCCAAATGGTCTGGCCAAATGCTTGTTCAAGGCATCATTAGCATTCTTTATCCGACATCCGAAGGAATCACCAAGCCCATGACCGCAAAAATTCTAGATGGCAAGCTGCTCGCCCAGCAAATACAGGCGGAAATTGCCCAGGATGTCCATACTTTTAAGACCCAAACCGGGATTACTCCTTGCTTGGTTGCTGTTTTGGTCGGCAACAATCCTGCAAGCGAGGTTTATGTCCGGAATAAGCAAAAAACTTGTGAAAAAGTTGGTATGACGAGTCGGCTGGAGCGACTGAGCGACTCAGTAAATCAGCAGGAACTGCTTGATCTGATCGAGCGTCTCAATGCGGATCCCCACGTGCATGGAATACTGGTACAGCTCCCTTTGCCGGCTGGTTGGGATACGAATCGAGTGTTGGATGCCGTTGCCCCGGCGAAAGATGTGGATGCGTTTGGACCTGAAAACGTCGGTTTGATCTGCCAAGGAAGACCACGGTTTTTGCCCTGTACACCCCACGGCGTTCTGCAATTACTGGGACGCAATCAAATCGATGTGGCTGGCAAGCATGTGGTCGTCGTGGGTAGAAGCGACATCGTCGGCAAGCCAGTCGCTATGCTCTTGTTGCAACGCACAGGTCCCTTGGGTGAAAAAGTAGCGAATGCCACGGTCACCGTATGTCATAGTCATACTCCCGACCTACCTGCGATTACCCGTCAAGCTGATATTTTGATTGTCGCGATCGGTAAACCGCAAGCCATCAAGGCAGAGCATATTAAACCGGGAGCGGTTGTGATCGATGTCGGCATCAATCGTATCGAGTCAGGAATTGTTGGTGATGTTGATTACCAAGGCGCCTCGCAAGTCGCCAGTGCTATTACGCCGGTTCCCGGTGGGGTTGGGCCATTAACCATTGCCATGTTACTTCGAAATACGCTCACCGCAGCTATTGATCAGCGATCTCGCTGATAGATTGGCTGTACGATTAGATTGGTTATACGATGCTGCAGCGAATTAAGCAGCGGTTGCAGAGGGAGTATAGGCGGCTAGGCGTCACGTTGAGCCAGCGGTGAAGCCAAGATTGAAGCGATTTATGTCTTTAAATCAGGGCTCAGCTGTTTCGAGGAAAAGAGAAACTTCTAAGCAGCTTTGCGCCCGGTATGTTTGATGGCCAAGGACATGCGAGCTACCAAGGTGACGAATAATCCTTCTTGAGTGACTTCGCCACGCTGATTCAGCAGCTGCCTTTTCCAAGTTACTTCCCCGTGACGTCGGCCATGCTCGCGCAGTTGCATGACTTCTGTGCGAACGCGTAGCGTATCGCCAATAAAAATCGGTTTGAGAAACTGCCACTTCTCAATTCGAACGAAGGCAGTTGTCTTCATGCGAGGAGCTTGGGAACTGAGGCCTGCTAAATAAGAGAGGCCAAGTAAGCCGTGTGCAATCGGCCGACCGTAGGGAGTTTCCTTACAATACTCATGATCGAGATGCAAAGGATCATGGTCACCTGTCAGGCAAGCGAATTGAACAATATCTGTTTCTGTGATTGTTCTAGCAGGGCTTTCCCAGAAATCTTCCACCGCTAGCTCTTCAAAGAATAGACCTGATGACATGACTAATTCCTCTTCCCTTGCAGCAATCCATTAACTTGCAAGTTTTCTGTTTCTGCAGGGTTATTGATAAGCCAAGCCAATGTTGTAAGGCAAGTGAAGTTTGCGTAAATCAGGTCGGCCCTTTGTTATTCTGCGTAATTGCTGTCGATTGCCTTGGTTTGCTAGTCTTTGTGTTTCGCCTAGGTTCGGCTCTGTACGGTCGATTTCGTAGGCGACCTGCCTCAAATAGCGGCAACTAGCGAATTGCGGAGAGGATTCCTACCGCAGCGGCCCTTTAGGCATTCTCATTTTCCACAAACAGAAGTTAGCCCAGTCGTTCCAAACGGTTGCACGAGAAATCTGTGCTTAAATCTCAGCAGGCATTAGCTGGGCTTTAGGTTCGGGATGCGTAAATTCGCTGAGAATTGACTGATCTTAAGTTGTTGCTGGGT
>JAUMAI010000809.1:0-2616 GCA_032116775.1 Pirellula sp.
ATGCGGCGGGTTGTGGTCCCTGTCGTTAGTAGAGACGGCGATGCCGTAAAATCATGAAATTCGTGGCACATCTAAATATGGCGGATGATACCTCGATAGGCGAACGCTAGCGATCACCGGGTTGCGGGAGTTGACTTTGATCCCGCAAAAACGCTTGCCACCGCCACTCCGGTGCATGGCTTGGTTCTGCCATATTATTGTCTAATAAAAGTTTCCAGATATTCGGAATGCGATGCTCGACCCAATCGAAAGGATGACATTCAGGACGCAAAACAACGGTGGGACATAGTGGAAACGGTTGAATCCACGCTTCCTGGAGAGGTCTAGTAGATAGAGAACTCCAAGACCGATTGCCCATGCAATAAATGCGAGGTTTCCAAGTCCAATGAGTATTGGAATGATCACAATTTCTACCGATTCTGAAAATTGGCCTCCACCAATCGACGCCAATCCGTAGGTGATTGCCTCGACGAAGCCTATCAACGTCAGGCATAAAGCAATCCAACCGCCAATTTTCAGAGCAGTATTCCAAGGTCTATGAAATTGGGCATTTCCAATTGCCCGAAGAAGCGTGACCCCAAAAAAACCGTATGCGATCAATCCCCACGCTCTCTCAAAATGTCCCTTGGAATGAATTCCGTGTCCCGTACGTAGCCATACCGCGTAGCATAGATCGAAGAATAAAAAATAAAGAAGCATGGCACTAAGAGCGATGGTGACACATCCGCCCGGAGTGACTTCCTTCTGATCGAATTTGGTAAGCCGTCGGTTTTGTAATGCAGCAAGAAGAACGAATGCTGTGAGCAACGAGTTGAGGATTAAGAATGCAATCGAAATGCCAGATGCCGGCATGCGGGAACGAGATTGAACGGGTTAGAGACACGAATGAGAAAAGCCACAATTGAAGTCGCAAGGAACAGCAACCAACTTTTTGGACGTTTGAGGTTCGAGGTTGAATCCATGCACTTCCCAGTCGTGGCAAGCATTTTTGAATGGCAGGACGGCTGCCGTAACCGGGCACGCGCGAAAGACTTTCCATTGCAAAGAACGTTTGCTCGCGTGCGTTGGTTCACGCGATGGTTATCCCGTCGAACCACAGTTGAGATTGTTCGGGAGCGAGCATCCCAAACTCATAAATCCCGACGAGTGGCAAGATAGCACATTCAAGCAATCATTGCCTCCAATGAGGTGTTCGCGTAGCGACAAACCGAGAACGTTGAATGAGGCTCGCTGACGCTCCAGAGCAAGGTAGCCGCCCTCGACGACCTCCCAAAGCCAGCCACTTGGTGCGCTGTAGGTATTCCAGAATTCAGTGATTTCGCGCTCGTCAATGACGCCGAATTCAATTACGTCACGGAAGATTTAACGAAGGTAGCTGAAATCGTCGCCCTGAAGTTCAATAATGAGATCGGGTTCGTCGAAGCGGACAGTGCGGATGACTGTTTTCGCGTAGGGCCTAGATTCGGGAACCAGCGTGCATTTGGGGACAGGCTTCATGAGTTAGTCCGGATAACCCTAGTTGAAGCCACGTCGAACAAACCAAAGAGTTGCCAGGACGAGGACGGCGGGGAAATAAATCGCTGCGACCAAAATCATCAGGCCGAATATCACAGCGGCTAACAGGTTTCCATCCTGCAGGCACGCCGGCAATACGAACCAATAGTGGATTGCAAACACCGCGCCAGGCGCAGCAAGCAGGGCCGCCCATCGCCATGCAGGGGCAGTGATCATCGACGCCAAAAGAATCGATGCCGGCAAGGCAACTACTGGCCAAAACGTTCCAAGTATAGTCAGCATGAGGCGTATCGGCTTGTGTACGCCCGGCATGGGCGTGATAGTTGTGGGGTGCAAGTCCCCTGTACGAGCTGGGAACTTTTCAGAGGTCAGTATACCAAGTGAACGCTCTGCGGAGAGAAGTACGAGACGAAGGCAACTGCGCGAGGGCGACTGGGGGTGGGAAGGAAGCCTGCGATCGTGTGCGTAAACGCCGGGTTTGTTGTTCGCCACCCGGACGCGATCACGTCCAAGCTGCGAGGCTACGAACAGAAACGTGGTACAAGGCCGGATCGGTCAGGCGAGTGAGCACAACATCACGAAGCCGTCCCCAGTCAACCGATCAGGTAATGGGCGAGCTTGCGCGGCGAAACATTACGTTTTTATCCGAGGAGACCTGCATAGCCTGGCTAAGGCCAAGAAGGATTCGCTAGGGTCGGGCCTTGTCTTCGGTGTTCATGCGGAGCAAAAGCCCGTTCTAAACGCGACTGGCGTTGAAAACGCCGCACCAATCAACGTACTGACGGCGGTAGAGCACTTTAGTGGACTCTACGCAAATACGGGTTATCTCAACGCTTTCGATATCGCTGCGGTACATGTCTCCGAGTTACCGCGTTCGCAGGAGTTATTTTCAAAACACAGTGTCACAGAGTACACAGAGAAACCGTCACGCGCAGCCTCTCTGTGTTCTCAGTGTCTCAGTGTTTCAACTTCGGGCGTCGCCGGAGGCAGATCTTGTGTCTGGTGTTTGGGTGTTTGGGTGTTTGGGTGTTTGGGTGTTTGGGTGTTTGGGTGTTTGGGTGTTTGGGTGTTTGGGTGTTTGGGTGTTTGGGTGTTTGGGTG
>JAUMAI010000810.1:0-4120 GCA_032116775.1 Pirellula sp.
TGGAAAGTCGCCTTATCCGACGCAAGAACCCACTGAAGCAGAGGTGGAGCCTCGACTTATTGAGCCTATTGTTCCGGGGCATGATCCTTTAGAAGAAGAGTTGGAAGAGGACGATGACTGTCCTATTGCTCCGCGCTCAATTATCGAAGCTGCGTTATTTGTGGGGCATCCGGACAACAAGCCACTTACGCCCGAGGCGTTGGCGGCGGTGATGCGTGGAGTTCATCCTGCCGAGGTTGAGATCATCGTCGGGGAACTGAACCAAGCCTACCAAGCGGAAGGAGCGGCTTATCAAATTAGCTTGATTTCTGGCGGTTATCAAATGGAATTAGCGGCAGAACTCAGTTCGGTACGCGATCGTTTTTACGGAAAAGTGAAGGAAGCAAAGCTCAATCAGGCCGCTGTGGATATCTTGGCTTTGGTAGCCTACCAGCCTGGAGTGGATAAAGAAAAACTGGCGACTCAGTATGGAAAGTCGACCAGCGGCATATTGAGCCAGTTAGTCCGGCGTAATCTGTTGGAGATTCGTCGCGAGGGTAAGGGCCAAACTCGCAAAGAGCGGTACTATCCGACTCAAAGATTTTTATCGCTGTTTCAAATCGAGTCGCTGGATGACTTACCGCATGTGGATGATATTTAGCGACCAGAGTGGCGGACCCAAAACACCGTGAGGGGGCAATGACGGGTAAAGAGAGATTCAAGAAAGTCGTGGCTGGAAAAGGACCGTGGATATTGCCGTCGCTGCTGATGTGCGATTTTGCCAACTTGGAACGCGAGGCAAATCGCCTCCAGGAGGCAGGGGTTGAAATTCTACATCTGGATGTGATGGATGGAAATTTTGTTCCCAATCTCTCCTACGGTCTGCCCATTGTCGAATCACTCAGAAGGGTTACTGATCTCGTTCTAGATGTGCATTTAATGATAACAGACCCCCATAAATACGCACCTCAGTTTGTGGGTGTCGGGGCAGATTGTATCACGTTTCACCGGGAAGCTGTTGACGACCCGCGCCCGTTGTTAAGAGAATTAAAGAGACTAGAGGTTGCGGCAGGTGTTGCCATAAATCCCAAAACAGCAATCGACTCTGTAGATGATTCTTTGGAGTTGTGTGATTTGGTGTTGGTGATGAGCGTGCAAGCTGGGTTCGGTGGGCAAGCGTTTGATCCGGTTGCTCTCCAGAAGCTTGCAGCTTTAAAAGCCCACCGGCCAGAGCTGTTGTTGGAAGTGGATGGAGGTGTCAACCTCGCCACGATTGGTGCTTGTCGCAACGCGGGAGCGGAATTGATGGTTGTCGGTTCGGCGATTTTTAAACAGCCGAATTACCGTGAGGCAATTGGGCAGCTCACGACCGCCATGGCTCCCGGGTAAGGTTTTTACTTGAGGATATATGTTAACTGTTATTTTGGTTCGGCCTGGCGCTACGTCATTTGACGACGATGGTCGTATCAAGGGAACTTTGGAACTCCCGCTTAGCGATTGCGGAGTTCAACAAGCGGAAAAAACAGCGGATGAGTTATCTCAAACGCAACTAGAGTGTTTGTATGTCGCGCCTTGCTTATCAGCACAGCAGACTGCAGAAGTATTGGCAGATCGTCGTGGATGGAAAGTAAAAACGATCGAGGGTTTCAGGAATTTGGATCAAGGTTTATGGCAGGGTAAACGCATCGAGGAGGTGCGTCGACAGCTTCCTAAAGTTTACCGCCAATACCAAGAGAATCCTGGCGCCGTTTGTCCGCCCGGAGGCGAGACGCTCGATGCCGCTGAGAGTCGTGTGAAAGTAAGCTTACAGAAAGTCCTGAAGAAGCATCGCCAAGGGGTCATTGGTATGGTGATTCCCGAGCCGATGGCTTCCGTGGTCAAGCATCTTCTATGTTCGGCCGAGGTTGGGGATATGTGGAAATCGTGTTGCGATGATGGGCATTGGGATACGATCCAAATAACTCCGGCACAGTTGGTTTTGGCGTAACAAGTATCTTGTAACCTTCCCGCTGATGGGATGGCTAGAGCTAGGCGAGTGAGCAACATGGCAATTGTCGAACGAAACGATCAGACTGAGCGAGAAGTCCGCAAGCGTCGCGAGATCCCAGCTGGATTATGGATTAAGTGCGGTGGTTGTGGAGCGACCTTGTACAGCAAGGAAGCGACCAAGTTGCTCAATGTCTGTCCGAAGTGCCAGTACCATTTCTATGTTTCAGCGAAGGATCGTTTAGCCCAAGTCTTGGACGAAGGGACGTTTGAAGAGTGGGACAACAATTTGATGCCGACCGACCCACTCGGTTTTGCCGACAAGAAAAGTTATGCCGAACGCCTGGTGGCTGAACAGGAGCGGACCGGTTTGACAGATGCCGCCATCACTGGCGGTGGGATGATTCGCGCTCGCCGAGTTGCCATCGGAGTTACGGACTCAGCCTTCATCATGGGCAGCATGGGATCGGTGGTCGGGGAGAGACTAACTCGCTTGGTTGAACGAGCGACCGATGAGAATTTACCCCTGATCATTATTAGCGGTTCTGGGGGTGGTGCGAGAATGCATGAGGGGATCTTGTCCCTGATGCAGATGGCAAAAGTGTCTGCCGCTTTGTCTCGCTATCGTGAAAAAGGTGGTCTTTTTATCAGTGTGCTAACCAACCCAACGATGGGTGGCGTAGCTGCAAGTTTTGCATCCTTGGGTGATTTAGTTTTTGCAGAACCCAAGGCGTTGATCGGTTTCGCTGGCCCGCGTACGATCAAAGCTACCATCAAAATCGAATTACCCTCCGGTTTTCAAACCAGTGAGTTCCTGCTGGAGCACGGGTATATCGATCGAATTGTGGAACGTTCCAAATTGAAGTCGGAAATTGCCCGGTCGATTGATTATTGTGGATGGTAAGTAGTCTCAATCGCTTATCTTCCAAGTAACGGTTCGACAGTATGAGTCTGTTCGGTAAACTCTCATCAATGTTCCGCACTGAGACGCGTTCCCGCGTCGATGTTGAATCACGCTTTGAGCGTCTGAGATCTTCAGTTTCGGGAACCATGAGCAATTTCTTTGTGGCTCGCGATCGCGTACGCAATGAAGTTGTCGGTGTGAAACTCTGCGATGCTGAGAAGGTCCTCTTCTTCGAGAGCCGCTTTAAAGGACTTAATAAGCCGAGCGAAGGCGAAATCGCCACCAAGATGAAGCATCCAAATATTGTCGTCACGTACGAGTACGGAACGACCACAAAAGGATTGCCCTATTTGGTGATGGAGTTCGTGGATGGGCCGGGACTTCAACAATTGATCCATTCCAAAAGCGAAGAGATGTTGCATGGCCGAAGATTAAACTTGATCCGTCAGATGGCTGAAGCCCTGAAATACGTGCACGATCAAGGGTATATCCATCGCGATATCTGCCCCCGTAATTACATTTGCTTCACGAATATGGAACAGATCA
Source organism: Pirellula sp. (assembly GCA_032116775.1). Lineage (GTDB taxonomy): Bacteria > Planctomycetota > Planctomycetia > Pirellulales > Pirellulaceae > JAFLCP01. The sequence goes on from JAUMAI010000810.1 coordinate 3,416, forward strand.
AGCTGATTGATTTTGGCTTGACTGTTCCTGCCACTAAGGAGTTTATGCAGCCTGGGAATAGAACGGGTACTCCTCTTTACATGTCTCCGGAAATCGTACGTCGCAAACCGACCGATCAACGAGTGGATATCTTTTCGTTTGGTGTTACCTGCTATCACATGTGCACGTTCGAATTGCCGTGGCCAGTTGGCGATGCTTCGGGGTTGGCCGCATTGCAACATGATACTCATGCTCCCCGCGATATCTTCGAGTATCGACCTGATCTAGATCGAACACTCGGCAATGCAATCATGCAGGCCATGCGACCGAGTCTCAATGAACGAACCCCTACGATGGATCAGTTCTTGCAGCAAATTCGCTCCGTGAAAAGTGAGTTTCGGTAGAACTCCTACCGCAGTGCTTGCCAGCGATATTCGGCTCGCTGCTGGGGTTTGTCGTTCGCGGTTAAGGGACTATTTTCCTGAGTTATCGGAACGCCTGACCTCCACAGTCGTTTTGCTCCCACTCCCGTCGAATTTCTCTCAAGCCATAGGCACACATGTCAAACTGTTCGCTGAGGCGAAGCATCAGTTCGCAAGGTGAATCTGACCGACTTGTTTCAATACTAGCTGCGCAATGATAGGCTCTTTTGCCTTGCTCGCTGTATTGCACAAAGTGATCAAGTCTATCTGGGCCACGCATTTCCCTGAGCGCTTCAGGATACAT
>JAUMAI010000811.1:0-4146 GCA_032116775.1 Pirellula sp.
CTGAAAGTTTTTTCTACGGATAACTAAGGAATCCACGACGCGTTGATTATCCTAAAAGCGGGTGTTGGCGTACCACAGGTAAAATTGAACCTATCCGCGGATGAATGAAAGCCCCTATATTTTTGCTCTCTGCATAGTTTGGGACATCTATAAAAGGCTTTGATGACGGGTAAAATACATCGCCGACTATCCAGACAAGATTATCCGCGAATAGCCGAGCATTATTGGCTTGTGGGAATAAAGCAAGTTGACTCAAGCTCAGTGACGGCCGTGTTTTAACGGCAGCTAACTCCAGAGGCTAATGGCTGGACTAGGATGGCAAGCATTACTGACGACCTTGGGCGTTATTTCCATGCCCAAGCGCACACGAACCCAGAACCCGACTTTAGCACGGACCAACATCTGCAATACAGGGCGAACCAGATGACCCAACCTAGTAAAAAGCCATTTCATAGCAGCACTTGGAACCGACGTGACTTTCTCTCGCTCTCGATGGGGTCACTAGCAGCCGGTAGCCTTGGGCTCTCCGCACAGGCAAACCAACACTCAGCGGAAGTCTCCTTTTTCCTCATAAGCGACACGCATTACTTTGCCAATAAAGAACAGCCTGACCTGATGGACGAGCGTTCGTCCAAAGTTACCAGTGCCTTGATCGAGACACTCAATCGATTACCTGACACCGAAATACCGACCGAGGCAGGAGGAGGAAAGGTGCTCGCTCCCCGAGGTGTTATCCATGGCGGCGACGTCATTGACAGCGGAGATAAAAATGGAGCCATTTTCGAAAAGATGCAAGCTACAGAATGGAAGGCGTATTGCAACGACTATGGCATCATCGGAAGCGATGGCAAACTTAAATATCCCATTTATGAAGTACATGGCAACCACGATGGACCGCAAGGTAAAGGGATCGCTATCGATGGAATATCGAAACGGAATCACACTCGGGCACAAAACGGTATGGGGAAAGTATCACCGAGTGGCCTACAGTTTTCTTGGAACTGGGGTGATTTCCATTTCGTAAACCTCGGCATCGTTGTAGGACAACAAACCAAAGAAATTCAACGGCGACGCTATGCTCCCATGGGTAGCCTGGACTTTCTTATTGAGGACCTTAGCGAAGAGGTGGGCAACAGCGGCCGGCCAGTGATTTTAACTCACCATATCGACGTTGCCCGCTATTCGACTGAATGTTCAGAAGCGAACGAAGCCAATCTAGGCCGCGAATGGCATCCTTGTGATGTACGCAGCTTTCATGAGGCCATTAAACCCTACAACGTAATTGCCTTGCTTTACGGCCATACTCATGTTCGAAATCTGTTCCGCTGGAATGGCACGCCCGAAAGAACGGAACAAGGCATTCCAGTATTTAATGTAGACAACTCAAGTCATTTCAGCGGCCCTCAACAAGCCTTTATGTATTTTGAGTTGAGTTCTAAAAGAATGACGGTTCGCGAATGTGCAACCAAGGATGGCTGGCAAAGCTATTTTTGGACGCCGCAGGCATGGACTTTCGAATACTAGTTTCACACATCTAATCAGTCGCGGTGAAGAACGATAGCAGAGTTTTTAATCTCGACTTGCAATGATGCTGTATCTGCTGATCAAGGAGATACGACAACTTCTTGAAAGGCGATTGCGGGGTAACCGCTTGGCGGCCTCCATTGCCTCAGCAACCTACTCTCGCTGTGGTGGCAAGCCTATCGGGCCCGATTCAAAGTCTTCCGGATTCACCCAACCGGCCTTAGGCATTTTCCCTTGCATGTAATCCTCGTAAAATCCAGCACCATTTGTGGGAACATACCGATCAAACACATCCCCTTTCCCAAGCATGCGAGGATCATTTTGAGCTGTTAAGAGGCCGAGTAGTCGCTTCGATAGCTCACTAACAATAGGCCGACTTGCCTCCTGCCCGGCAAGATTATTGAGACAGTCCGTGTCCTCCGGAAGCGAATACAACTCCTCACTGGGACGTATCCCAAAATTCCATTTCCAAAATAGATCGGTGCGATCCTTTCTCCCAAGTTCCAAAATATAAGATTTTGTGGGACTTCCATCCGTATCTAAATAACCTGTCTCGGGATTGCCTGCAGGCCAACGCGTTGGCTCAAAGTTACGAAGATACAAATATTTCGCCGTCAAAATACCACGTACGGGATAACCTTGATCGAGCGGACGCCCCACATCGGTTCTTTCCTTGCCAACTAAGACATGATCTCGTTCAACCATGACTTGTCCCACTTTGTCACTCTCAATAATAGGCCGCCAAGATTCACCGACCATCGGTGCCATGCCACTGTCCGATGCCGCTATGCCCGCATAATCTAGCAGCGTGGCCGCAATATCAACGAAGCTGACAAAGTCATCAATCACTCGCCCCGGTGCGTGAATACCTTTTGGATAATGTATCGCCAGAGGCACATGATTCGAATCAAAATAAGCGTAGCCCTTCACTCGAGGAAAAGGCATGCCATGGTCACTCGTCACGATAATCAGTGTATTGGACAGTAGCTCTCTCTTTTCAAGTTCGGCAACCACTCGTCCAAGTTGGCGATCATTGTGTTCTACCTCTAACGCATAATCTAACATGTCGTGTCGTACCACCTCGTGGTCCGGCCAATACTTCGGCAAGTCGTTGATTTCGCTTAACGATTTCCCGCCAATCAAAACCCCAGATTTAAACTCATAATCTCGATGTGGTTCGAGAGTACCGAGCCAAAAACACCACGGTTTGCCCGCAGGTGCTTGATCTAAAAAGTCCGTGAAGTTGGCAGCGTAATCATTGTTGCTGATGGCGGTGGTCGGAGGCTTCAGCTTACGACTTTGCATTGGCTTTCCCGTCATCAGTCGCGATTTTCCATCGGAATCATTTGCAACCCCAGGTCCCCAACCTTTGCCAGTCATACCCACGTACCAACCGCGTTGGTGAAGGACTTCCGGCCAAACCTTAAATTTTGCGGGAAATCTCGACATATGGTTTCCAGCTTCCTCAAGCTGCCAGATATGCCTTCCCGTCAGAATAGAAGCCCGAGAGGTTGCACATTTCGCCGCTGGGGTAAAAGCATTTCTAAAGAGCAAACCATCACTCGCCAGCCGGTCGAAACTGGGAGTCTTTACCCAAGGAGTACCGTAGGCACCAGCATGCACACTCCAATCATCAGCAATTACAAAAAGAATGTTTGGCGGCGTGTTCCCCTCTGCTTTCAGTACGGGAGAGAGCACAAACAAACCAAGGAACATTCCGCAAACACCTAAGCAACCCATACCGGACTCGATGAGCTTCCATGTGCAATTAAAAAACGTATTCATGCTTCTCTTTACTGTTTAGCGATTAGACGAGATTTTGAACTTTAATATACCAAGTCATTTTGCCAGCGTCACGGCTTGCGCACTCGTCGCGAATCTCCTAATTAAGATATTGATGCTCGATATTGTCTCCCGCAAGATATTGTCTCCCGCGAACTGTGACCATGAACCAAACTCTTGCTCCCCCGGTGTCGAAGTGGCAATCCGAACGATAAGTTTGGTATAGTAAAGAATCTATGTTACGGCGGTTCAACGCTTAACACCGATTCTGAGCCGATTGGTTTTCGGTATTCTCTTCCTTGTAACGTATCCAAAGACTGCTCCCGTGGTCTTAGACTACTATAGGTAAGTCAATGTTGAATATTACTTTAGCAACAGCCCTTTATCTCTTCGCAGTCGCCTTTTTTCCCCAACAAAGTGGCGACAGAGATAAAACCACAAAGGCTCCGCTCGGCTCACACATCAGCGACCTAAAATTCAAAGATATTCGCAGCGTGCCAAGAAACTTAAGTGATTTGGGGAAAAAGAAAGCATACGTCTTCATCTTTGTTACGAAGGATTGTCCGATCGCTAGAAGGACAATGCCAAAGCTTAATGATCTTTTCAACAAATATGATTCACGCGATGTAAGCTTTTTAGCAATCAATGTGGGCGGCTCAGACACCATTCGCGAAATGGCTGGTCAAGCCGTTGACCAGGGCCTGAGATTCCCAGTCGTCAAAGACTACGACTTGTCGACCGTCCGTACACTCGGCGTAACTCGCGTTCCAGAATGTGTCGTACTAGACTCCCAATACCGCATTCAATATCGAGGTAGGATAGACGACCAATTTCGACTTG
>JAUMAI010000812.1:0-3561 GCA_032116775.1 Pirellula sp.
TGAAACTAAGTATCCTAATCCAGCAAGTATAACAAACACTTTTGAGTATGATATAAGTAGACAGTTTCTTCAAGATTTTGGAAAACCAAGAGTTAAGTATATGCAATTGTTTGCATTTACAGAAGAAGGTTCTTTAGATTTTCTCCAAACACTTTGATCGCAGCTTCGGCTCCGGGCAACTGATCCAATTGATCGATCAACGCGGCGATCAAGGGCATGCTCTTGGATGGGGCTCGAACCACGATGGTGTTATTGGCTGCGTTCGCCGTAATAACAACACCTGCTAAGATTCCAGAGTCGATCGCTTCACCTGTTTCGCCCTCGCTGGACACAATCGTCAGCTTCGAACTGAGAGGCGTAGCTCGACCAGCGGCCGTTCCACCACCTGCTTGTCCACCCTGTCCACCGGTCGTTTGTCCGCTAATCGCCGCTTGTAAGACAGGCTCCAAGTCCGTAGCAATCGAATTCTTAAGAGGGAATACTCGCATTTCATTTTGAGCTTCCGTGCTTTCGACATCGATTTCGTTGATCAGCTTTTCCAGTTCAAGCATGTCTCGTGGGCTCGCCTGTACGATCAGCGAGTTGGTACGATAATCGGCAGTCACCTTAACTCGCACACCCAGACCGGTACGACTCGCACTATCTCCTCCTGGATTTTCCACGAAGAAATTGCGGACCGTAGTTTCCGCATCGATGGCGGAGGCATTGAGCAAGCGGAACACTTTGAGCTGCGAAGTAGGATCCAGAGGCTGATCGAGTTTTTCCAGTAATTCAGCCAAACCCACCAAAGCTTCTTTACGTCCAATCAATAGCAAGGCGTTGGGTTGGCCAAGCGATGTAATACTGACCGAACCGGTACGAGCGGCCAAAACCTGTTGATAAAGATCGCGCACCAAGGTTCCAAGAGCTACGTTGTCGGCATGTTTCAGTGGATAGATTTCAATCTCAGGTTCAGTTTCTGTGCTCTGTTTTTTGATTTGATCAACCACTTCGAGAACACGCTGCACATCGCGTTTGTTACCACGGATGATGACTAAACCTAATTCGCTAACGAATTCGATCTGCACGTTTCCGAACAGACCACTTTCAGTACTCAAGGACTCAACCGAGCCAATCGCAGCCGCTTGTTCATCAGGATTCTGTCCCGGCTGACCGACCACGGCTTCTGTCATTTCCTCTTCTTCAGGATTCTGGCCGTTCTGCTCTTGCTGCGCAACAAAGCTCACCAACCGTATGGCTCGTTTGATTTTTTCTGGTTCGGCCGGCGCCAGCGAAACCACCTGGGTTGGAGTCGCCCCTTTAACTTGTGCCTGGTCTAGAGCTTTTATCACCTGCACCCAGCCGGCAACCGCACCGATGCTGCCCTGCATGTTCACCTGGTTGAGTCTGCGGTCGACCTGCAAGATATCTTGCAAGCCGGTGGGACTGGCCACTTTAAATTGTGCCAACTCACCATTTCTTTCCGTGCTCACGGTAAGCCGAGACCCAGCGACACCTCGCAAGATATCTTCAAATTCTCGCCAAGTCAGATTCTTGAGCGTGTAACTGTTTTGGGTGTAGGCGTCGGGACGAACGCCGCCGAATCGATTCACCCCTAACTGCAGAGCTTCTTGGCGGAGTTGCTGCATCTTGCCAGCAATCTGAGCTTGGATCGAGGCTGGGGCCATGACCAGCAAACGATTGGTTTGCGGCTCCATGGCAACACGAACTCGGGGGTTATTCGCAAAATCCATTTGAAGTCGGGTCGCAACAGCTCCCACGATATCTGGTGGAATATCGTAAACCTGCAATCGGGCAGAATCGTTATCCACTTGGATAGAAACAGCCCCCCCTTGAGAGCCAGCCACTCCCTGTGGCACCCCCTGCGCATATGCGACAGAGAAGCCATTCAGCAGAATAATTGCCCGCAGCAGGTTTCCGAGTGTTCTTTTCACCGTGACGGCCCTTCCATGGCACCTGAATCAGATTTTTACGGAGGCTTGAGTCTTCTTCCGACACTTTAGTCGGAAAATGAGTACGTACCTCTACCACCCCTACTTTCGACAAAGTCCCACTCAGAACTGGAGTTAACAGCCGCTACTTTCGTTAAAAACGTTAAAACTTACCACAAAAATACCTCTTTTGAGGAAGTCGCCGTTTTTGTTTTCCTCTGCTTTGGTAACCGAGTGCAACTGGGAAGAAAAACTGAGTACACTAAATGGTGCATATTCGCTCCTCTACTAGTCTTGCCCTGCACGTCGGGTACCCTTCATTGGTTAGGTACGCAATGACCAGCAAAATCCACAGCATATGGAATTGGGTTGTTACCTCGGTGGTCCTGCTATCACCCTGCGCTCTTTCGTTTGCTAGCGGTCAAGAGCCGGAAACAACAACTGCGGCGGAAGTTTCCACTCCAGTTGATTTGATCAATCAAGAAATCTCCAAAGTCTGGCAGGAATACAAAATCAAGCCTTCGACATTGGAAGACGAAGGCAAATGGTGCCGCCGAGTTTATCTTGATGTGTTAGGTAGGATTCCAACTTTCGCAGAACTCGATGCGTTTGTTAAAGACAAAGCGAAAGACAAACGGGAGAAATTAGTAGACAAGTTACTCAACGATCCGCAGTACACCGAGGAATATGCAGCGAACTGGAGCACCATCTGGACCAATACCCTGATTGGGCGAAACGGTGGTATGGAAGATGACACTCTCATCAGCCGTGATGGGATGATGAAGTATTTGCGTGACTCGTTTGCTCGAAACAAGCCTTACGATCGCATGGTTTTCGAACTTGTGACCGCAACGGGCAGTACGAAAGCGGGAACAGAGAATTTCAATGGTGCTGCCAACTTCTTGGTGATGAAGGTTAACGAGGAAATGGCTGTCCAAGCGACGGCTGCCGTTTCAAAGACTTTCTTAGGACTACAAGTCCAGTGCACCCAATGCCATAACCATCCGTTTAACCAATGGAAACAGCAGAAGTTTTGGGAGTTTAACGCGTTTTTCCGCCAGACTCGCGCACTACGTCGCTTTATTCCTGGCGGTCGAGATATCGACCATGCGGAATTAGTGGATCAGGACTTTGCCGGTGAAGGTGGTCAACCCGACGAGGCTGAAATTTTTTATCAGTTGCGTAACGGCTTGACCAAAGTTGCATACCCTGTATTCGTCGATGGTACTGAGATTGGTAAGAGTGGATATGTCAGCCAAGTCAATCGCAGACAAGAGCTAGGCAAACTGATCCTGCAGAGCGAATTCCTTCCGAAGATGGCAGTTAATCGCATGTGGGCTCATTTCATGGGCTATGGCTTTACTCGTCCGATTGACGATTTAGGTCCCCACAACCCATCCTCGCACCCTGAATTACTCGAAAAGCTATCGGCAGAATTTGCCAAAACTAGCTATGACAACAAGCAATTAATCAAGTGGATTGTGTTGTCGACGCCATACCAATTGAGCAGTCGGGCCACTAAAGACAACCAAAAAGATGACCCAGCCTCTGGCGAGACCCCAAAGTTCACCCACTTTTACACTCGACAGATGCAGGCCGAAGATCTTTATCAGTCTTTGGTCGTTGTAGC
>JAUMAI010000813.1:0-327 GCA_032116775.1 Pirellula sp.
TAGGTTTTCACCCAGGAACAGTTCAGCCGACTCCGCCTCTCCCGAAAAGCGTTCGCCCATTTTAGGCTCAACATACTTCACACCCGATAATGCCGCTAACTTTTGATACTCAAAGTCAGGTGGATCGAATCCCATGCGGGAACTGGCGTAACCCCACTTGGTTGCCAGATCGAGAGCTTCCGTCATTTTCTGGGAAAAACCGGCTAGGTTGCCTTTGTCACGAAAGAAGGCCAATTGTCCGGGAACTCCAACAAAAGTGCAGTCCAGTAGCAAACCATGTGCATCAACCTCCAGCGTTGGAATTACTTCATTGCCAAAGATTCGTTG
>JAUMAI010000813.1:337-4751 GCA_032116775.1 Pirellula sp.
TCTTGCTATCCTCGAAAGATTTCCGCATCGCGACCAATTCGTCGGATGCTTTGAGGTAACCCGAGACAAACTTTTGTACCCAATCTTTATTGGCGTCATACCAATCTTTGCGGACAGCATAAACGTCCGCAATAGATCGACTCATTTGCTGCGTGCTATTGATAACATGAGCACCTTCGACAGTTCCTTCAGCACCACTTCCCTTTTGGTCGAACCCTCCAGTTAACCCGAGCATGTCGGGGGTAATGACGCAGCAAGCATCAATAGAGTTATCCTTACGAAATAGTTCGGCCGCGCCATCTGGACCAGTGAGCGCTTTGGTCCAAACAATCTGAACATCATCTTTTGAAAGTTGAGCTGCGGCGAGTGAGTCGTAGAGCAAGCCAACATGAGGTCCACCTTGCTGACAGGCTATTTTTTTACCCTTGAGATCATTGAGATTCTTGAGTGTACTGCGGCCGACGATGTGATCGCCGGCGCTCCAGGAGAGTTGTAAAATGACTACTGGCTTGGTGCGTGGGTCAGCGCCAAGGGTTTCGCTCGCTTGGCCCAGCATATGTACCGTACCGCGCAAGAATGGAGATTTGCCAGCGAGGTAATCCTTGACTTGAGCGGGAAAGTCATCACCAGGAACAAGCTTCAGTGAGAGTCCGAGTTTTTGATAGATGGAATTGGGTTGGGTCTGCAGGTCGCCGTTGGCAAGAAAAGTCGCCACATCACCACCCCAAGTGATATAGGGGACTTGTAGCGTAGGGCTTTTAGCAACGGGCTGTACCTTCACCTCTCCAATGAGATCGCTAAACTTTTGCTGCGCATGGGCGGGTTGGGACAAACAAATCCAAGTGACAAATAAAAGCGATGCGGTCAAACGAAATAAACTATTCATCGTTTCGGTCCTCCACAAATTTATCGGATTCCCTGCAGTTCCAATTGGCGTATTTCCTGCTCCCACTGGGCGCGCTCTTGATCCGTAACGCTTGGATCAGGCAATAAACTCCGGCGCGTGCAATTGACCAACGCCTGTAAGGTTTGGTAACGGCGTGTCGGACCAATCGCGGGGGTAATAAAATCCTTGATCACATTTTCTAGGCTGGTACGATCTGTTGGAGGTATCGCCTTGAGTTGGCTTCGTAGGGCCGCAAAAGCCGCTGAAGAAAAGTCTTCTTCTAACCCCTCTTTATCTAACCAATCAATTAAGTCGGGTGTACTCAGGCCGGTCGGTTTGATCATCCATTCGATAAATTCGCGGCGATCTTCTGCAACGGGATCGAGGATCGGAATAATTAAATCACCAACTCGGCCAGGGCGGCGAATATCCGGGCTAAGAAGATGAATACGAGCCGTCATAAGTAACCAAATAACCCGACCACGCAATTTCGGATCGCTCATCATCGCTTGGATTTTGCCGGTCAAGCGACGTTCGGTTTCGTGGGCGCCCTCGCCGACACCACCGAACTGCGTATCCGCTTCGTCCACGAAAATGACCACCTTTTCCAGGGCTTCGAGGACTCGTCGCAAACGTTCGAAAATCACATCCGTCTGGCCAAACCATTGGCTGCGAATATTCTTCAGTACCATAACGGGCATGTCGAGTTCCGCAGCGACTGCCTCGAAAATAAAAGTCTTACCGCTGCCAATCGGTCCCGCCACCGCCGCACCTGGCAACGCGCGATCGTCCGGGAGACGCAATCGCGGAATGAAATAGTCTTTGAGGAATTGTTTTAACTTGCGAAACCCCATTACCTGCTCTAAGGAATGCTCCGGCTTTTTAAATTCGATAACATCTTCGCCGAGTTGAGCTTGAATGAATTGCTCGACCTGAGAGAAGACATCGTTCTTTTGAACCGCCTGTCCGGAGTAACTAGCTCCTACCAGAAGTTGACGCAAGGCATGCAGGCTGAGGCCTGCAGTGGCGGTTGCTAACCAACCATTTTCGCCACTTTCTGTCACTTTCTTGCCAAGTGCACTTTCTGTGAACTGAATAAAGTGACGTCTCACCTCTGTATCAGGTGCTGGTATTTCGACCGATAAAACTTGCGGTAAGCGACTAATTCGCGGATGAATCAAGCTGCGTGATTCGGCGATTAGGCAAACCGTATCTCTGCCAGAAAAGAATGCGGGATCACCAAACCAATCCGTCACAATGGCGATACGCCGCTGCTGAGTATCATTAAGTCGGGATAGATCACCATCCCCAGACGGAAGCAGCATGTCAGCTCCCTCAATGAGAATGAGAAGGTTTTCAGACAGTACCGACCGAGAACAAATGGTTAGTTGCCTGAGGAATTCCAGGGCTTGGGTCGCATTACCGATGGCGTCGCGAAGATATTGATCGAACTCGCGCCGACGCAGTTCAATCTGGCTGCCATCGCTAGCCACTTCCTTGATTGGCAAGCTTTCGGGTTTAGTACCTAATTTCCAAGCTGCCCAGGCGTTTCGCAGTTTGGTCCTGTCTTCTTCAGAGAGCCGGATCGGTCCATTTAGTTCATAAACGACTTGAATAATACCGCTAACATGCGTTTTGGTCGTTAAGAAGGGAACGATCGGGACGTATTGCGTCCCATCATAGTACAGGTCGTAAATATTGCCCGACAAAATGATCGATCGCGATTGGCCCGCGTTGATGATTCTGGCTAACTGACTGAAGAATTTGTACGCGACCGAAGGAATCGTTGCTGGATCCCGAATGGTGGCCGTCGAATTAGAAGTCGACATGCTACTGTTTCCCCACAGCATTAGAAGCAAGAGACAATGGCTTGCGAACCTAGAACCTGTGAAACTTGGAACTGCGTACTTTTCCGAAGTCCAACCACAAGAAGGTGGTTGTCATGGGGGATTTTACCGTAAGTTGCTCAAGTCGTTAAAGCAGTGGGAGCAAAACTTGAGGAATAACCTAGATATTCCGCAGAGTTGTTGCGGAAATTGTGCCAGGGTAAGTTTGCCCATATTTCCTGGCATCAGAATGCGGTGCTAGATGTCCTTACTAAAGCTTCCCGCAGCGAGCGGGCTAACGCCTCAGAATCGGTTTCGAGCCCCCCGGTGAAAAGCTATGTCGCTACCTAAATTGGGCGGCGCCGGAGTCGGGCATGGCGGATGGATTTTCCTTTAACCCGTCGGAATGCGGCCAACAATTCATTGGCATCTTTGAAGCGTCGGTTGGGGCGTATTTCCAGGGTTCGGCGTAAAAGTTCGACTAATTCTGGATGCGCTTTGCGTCTGAGAGCACCGTAGCCCTGGAAAGGCCAATCGAAAGGCCATTCTGGAAGGTGCCCAGTGAGCATCTTGCACATGATTAAACCGAGGGAAAAGACATCCGACTTCATGGAAGGTCGGCCCATGGCTTGTTCCGGCGCCATGTAGCCTACGGTTCCAGAGCCAGAGCCATGAATCGTCCGCTGGGCAATTTTCGCGATCCCGAAATCGGTTAATTGCAGGCGGCCGTCCGGTAATAGAATCATGTTTTCAGGCTTGATATCGCAATGAATAATCTTCATGCGATGAGCGTAAGCCACGGCTTCGATCATTTGCTCTGAAAATTCGAGCGCCGTTTCCAACGACATCCGTTTTTTAAGACGGTCACAGAGCGTCTTTTCCCCTAATTTTGAGGCAATGATAAACCTGCCATCAATAAAACTAGCATCTTTCAGGGGGAGAATATTGGGATGATCCAGGCGAGCCACCAAGCGGGCTTCCCGCTGGAAAGTGTCGAGCATCATGGGGCTAACATGGTTAGCATGGGGCATCTTCAGGGCGACACGAATACCCTCGATGGTATCCATGGCCTGGTAAACGTAGGCAAATCCTCCCTGGGCCAAACGGCGTTCGATCCGGTATTTACCGAGCCGTTGGCGATTGCGAAGAACTGCCGAGTCCACACGACGTTTCATCGTTGTAACACTCTGTGCGATCATATTCGTCTATTCGATATCCTGCACAGGCCAAGCAAGCCGTTTCTGCGAATGCCAATCTGGGCCAATTCGCTACGACTTACCAAAAAGAAACCACATTCCCACATGCGATTCTCTGCGCTATCGATGTATCTTAATCTGTACTAAGTGTAGCACTCGCGCGCAGAAGTCCAACATTGTTATCGGCACGATTTTAAAATATCTCGCCTACTCCACCTTTACCTTTGACTTTTTTTTGAAATGGATCGTTCATGCAGCCCACAATTTCCACCTCACGACCTTGGAACTTAGGTGAAGTCTCGTATGCACAGGTGAGACAGTTGGATTATCAGGTGGCTGTTCTCCCTCTCGGTGCAACTGAGCCCCACAACTTGCACCTACCCTACGGCACCGACACGTTAGAAGCGACCGGCTTGGCAGATCGCTGTTGCCGGGAGGCTTGGGACGCAGGTGCAAGAGTGGTAATGCTTCCCGCTATTCCCTACGGAACCGAGACCAACATGCAG
>JAUMAI010000814.1:0-622 GCA_032116775.1 Pirellula sp.
CGAAAGGTCGATGTCATCGTCGCACCTACACCGGATGTTGAAGTTGTAGCCAACGATGAGTTTATACCTAAGGCTCCAACCGAGGTACTAGGAAACTGATATAAGAGGCAAACGGCCTCACCCTTCATCGCGCAAAACCCCTAAAAATCCCCAGGCTATCGAATCTATCGATAGCCTGCTTTATTTATTGCGAGCACTTACTTATGTCTTAACCTACTGAAGCCATAGTTATCTGCTCGCGATCACAATTTCGTGGTTATATTTCAGTGTGGCTACTATTTTCTGTCTCATTTGCAGCATTCGACATATGTTCTTTACGAACATAGATTCTCGGAGAGCTATTTCGCCTCCATCAAGTCGCAATACCGATCAGCGGATCGTAAAATCAGCCACTGCCTCGACAGTTCTGAACGAGACTACCCAATAGAGAATCTAGAAGGCTAATCAACAATTGCCTAGAAATGACTGGTCTGCCTAGACGCTAGATACTATGCACGATATGAAAATATTTTTCCGGTTTACGAAGTCATCACCAGACTCCCAAGATAATCGATCACCGAAAACTACCTCCTGATACATTGAGATTCCTGCGATCATTTTCATATTTCGCAGAATACAGAAG
>JAUMAI010000814.1:632-11555 GCA_032116775.1 Pirellula sp.
GTACTGTTCGGTCCCACCGAGTATTACGAAGACAATCCGTGGCTAGGATTGGTTAACACTTCGAACACCTACATTTCTTTTTCATAAAGACCACTCTATATAACCAGCCTGCCTATTGCCTCCGATGCTTTTCTCAGATACGCGAAACGTCTCGATGGAAAGGCTATAAAACCTTATCCAACCCATTCTATTCTTTGTGTTTATAAGCCAAATGCAGTATTCTCAATCGGAAAGACAAAAACGCTCAAACAGAGATCACGATTTCTAGTGAAAAGGTACTAACATGTACGCTACGAGCTTTTTCATACGGGCTATATGCTTCAATCAAATCCTGGCAGCATCGATCAAGCTATTTGCTTTACTCATGTGCACGATATTGACAGTACAATCTAAAGCCTGGTGCAAAGAGACTGCGGATTGCATTTACTTCAATGGGAAAGTGGTCACCGTCAATCCCAAATCAGAAATCGAAGAAGCGTTTGCTGTCCGAGGCGAGCGGATCCTAGCTGTTGGCTCGAGCGATTCGATGCGCGATTTAGCCGGGCCCAAGACTGTTTTTGAAGATCTAGAAGGACGGATGGTGTTGCCGGGTTTGATCGACTCGCATGTGCATGCTCCGGATGCTTCTGTCTTCGAATGGGATCATACGATTCCAGAAATAGAGAATATCGACGAAGTGCTTCAATACATTCGCACACGCGCTGAGACACTGCCGGAAGGGAAGTGGATCGTTGTTAGTCAGATTTTTGTCACCCGCCTGAAGGACCAGCGTTTTCCAACCAGATACGAACTCGATAAAGTGGCACCAAAGCACCCCGTATTTTTTCGCACTGGTCCGGATGGCGCCGTGAACTCGCTCGCGCTAAAGCTGTCTGGCATCGACGATGACTACGTCATTAAAGATGGTGAACCGGGCTACCTGGAGCGAGATCCAAAGACGAATCAACTCAACGGTATATTGCGCAGCTGTACCCGACTGGTCAAAGTCGACGATCCTAGAACTAAACCCAATACTCAACAACGTGTAGAGAGACTTGAGAAACTACTACGTGATTACAACAGTGTTGGACTGACTAGCATTTGCGACCGCTTAGCAACCGATGAGGGAATTGGTCTTTATGAATCGCTACTTAACCAAAACTCGCTCACGTGTCGTGTTTTCCTCTCTTACTCAGTCAATGCTCAAGCATCTATGGAGGATATCGAAAAAACAATCAAGAAAGCTGCTCAGCACCCAAGACATGCCTATAGCAATCAACTCTGGCTCCGAGGGGTCAAAATCTTTCTCGATGGTGGTATGTTAACTGGTAGCGCCTACATGCGAGAACCATGGGGAGTCAGCACTATCTATTCGATTAATGACCCAAAGTATCGCGGCTTGCTCTATGTAGAACCAAGCAAACTCTATCAAATGTCGCGACTCGCCCTGGAAAATGAACTGCAATTCACCGCACATGCGGTAGGCGATGGTGCAGTACACGCGTTGATTGACGCCTATGAACGGATGTCAATCGCAGATTTTCCGATACGGGATGCGAGGCCGTGCATAACGCACTGCAATTTTATGAGCGCTGAAGCAATCGAACGCATGGCGAAACTCGGGGTCGTTGCCGATTTACAACCCGCTTGGTTACTACTCGATGGCAAGACATTGCTGAAACAGTTCGGACAAGAGCGGACGACATTTTTTCAGCCCTACCGTACGCTGGCGGATGCTGGGGTTGTGGTTGGTGGAGGTTCTGATCACATGCAGAAGATCGGCTCCCTACGATCACTCAACCCCTACAATCCGTTTTTGGGAATTTGGACTGCGGTTACTCGTCTGCCGCGTGGTCTCGATGAAGCATTGCATCCAGAACAACGCATTACTCGCTACGAAGCGATTCGACTCTATACCCTAAACAATGCCTATTTAACGTTTGAAGAAAAAGAAAAAGGCTCCATCGAGGCAGGCAAGCTAGCTGACTTTATCATCATCGATCGCGACTTATTGCAATGCCAAACGGATGATATCGCTACGACCAAGGTCCTAGGGACCTATCTAGGCGGCAAGAAAGTATACCCCTGATACCATTACCCTGATTTACAACGAAGAAGTTGTAATACCTAGAAGTCGATTGGGTGCGAATTCCGTCTGCCGGAAACACTGATCTGGCGGCGTACGGGTTAAACGAGTGCTGCCGCGCTACACAAAAAATAAAAGGAGGTTCCGTCAGCGTGAGGTAGTAAGAAGTACAGTCGTACATGATACGAATTACGCGTGTACTGGGCCTGAATTTGTTCGTTGGCGTGTCGGCCCACAACACAAGTCATGCCATTAGTTTTCAACCCCATGACGCGGGTCTCCACGCTCGCCCGGAACCATTTTTCTCTCGCAGGCCGATCAATCAAGGAGTTCGGCAGTCCAATTAGCTGACTGAATCGTCGAATTGAGTTCACGTATTTTTTTCGAAAGGTCATCCGCTTGTTTCTCTAAGCTATCGACCTTAAGAACAGACCTCCACTTAATTTCACTATTGCTGTAATAATTGTTCTCGATTCGGCATGCGCAGGCCGCTTCTTTCAGAAGCTTATGTTGTCCCTCTAGGCGGTCTCGTTCGGCGATTGCCTCCATCATCGTTTTTCCATTGGTCAGTTTTACTGACAGATTGGTTCGATTGATTCGGCTAACAAGTAGCTCGAATTCCTGCATAACTCGAAAGGCTTCTACCAACAGCTTCTGCGGATCTTCGCCCGGCTCTTCTCCTGCCTGTACGCGACAATTGCCTTTCAGCCTCTCACTGAGGGAAGCTACTTTCTTATTCATGTCTGATCTTAGTAGCAAAGCATCTGCAAGTTTCATATCCGTATCCCGAATCTCAAGGGACCACTTATTAATCACCATTTTCCTAACGCTAGACATGCCTAGCCTCGCTGAGGTTCGAGGCACAAAGAAATTATTTTTAAGGCTTCATGTCTGATCGGCTAACAGAAAGACGTTGCGAGGTTTCGTTTTTTCGTACCGTGTAATAGCACGCTGGAGGTCTAAAGCCGAAGTGTTATGCAACGTGGTCACAACCGACTTAGTTGGATACGGAACCCTCGCCGTCATCATTGCGAAGGAAGATTCATTCCATTTAGCTCTTTAAGCTATTTTGACTAAGCGACCATACCGTCAGCATAGCCTGTAAAAGCAAGTCTTAGATTCAGAAAGTTATTCCAGCAACCAGTACAACCTAGCAGCTTAGCCTAAACAGTAGCAGAGAGAGTAAATGGCACATTCGCTTGAGACAATGTCAAAGATAACCTTGGGGATGGGTCGTTTCCCGCCACTTGCTCTCCGCTGCATGCATTTATTGCTTTCGAAGCTAAGGCTTTTGCTTCGACCCGAGCATGCCCCATCTGACAAAGCCAAGCGAGGCCAATAACCACCGCAAACGGAAGTAATACCGTGCATGCGAGCAGTAACTGTAGGGGGCCTATTCTGCACCTAGCGTCTCTATCAGTGTTCGTTAAAGTACTCATGACTTAATCCTCTTCTTCATCTCCGCGTTGGAATCAACCACACAATGAGATGCCTAAAGAGTAGCCTGACTGGACAGTTTTTCAGAAAAGTGGCTTAAAAGGTATTTTTCTGCCTCTACCTGAAATGAATTACGCTTATTCCCTGGGGCTTTAGAAAACCTTCAATTTCAGCGAACTTCTGGTGACCATATCCCCCGACTCCACTCATCTTCGATGAAGAAATAAAGCCCTACCGCCCCAAAGCTGCCATTGATCGCTAACCAGAAGTTAGCTTGGACCAGATTTCGTTATCACCAACCACCGCTGGTCAGACGCAACGAAATTACAGATTCTTCACTGTAGAATGATATGGCAACTAAGTGGGGAGCGGCGGAATAAACCCGCCGCTACCCACACCATGCTTCAGAAGATATGGAAACAGCGCATCGGAAAGCGGCGGTGTTCATTATTTCGTTTTCTTTTTTGTACGTGTGGAAGATGGCTCTGGCTCGCCGGAATCAACCTTGACCATCTTGAGTTGAGATTGCGCGGCATCAAGTTCAAATTTGAATTGCCCAAGGAAACTCATACCGAGCAATGGCGGAGCTTCGATAGCTTGCTCGCCGAGGACAATGCATTCGACGTTCTCAGCGGTGAACTTTCCGACTCGAACCGTTGCCAATTTGACCATTTTCCCGGGAATTCGACGACCATCGGCGAGCCCAACCATCACATCTGGATCCGTTTCCTTAGGTACAATCTCAAGTTTCTTGGCGAGCTCGTAGGAGACAGACACTGCCGAAGCTCCGGAGTCAACCACCATCTTTTCGACCGGCTTGCCATTGATCACGACATTGACCCACAAATTACCCCGCTCATTTTCCAGTGGTATCGACTCAGAAATGACAGCTTCCTCATAGCTTTTCAACTGGCGATCGGCAGCGACCAGTGGGGCCGACGGCTTTACGACGAGCTTCTTACCCGTCTGGTTGGCAGCCATTTCGACCGCCGCCATAACTGACTTATCGGCAGCCAACGACTCCCATTTCTGAAAAGCTCTGTCACTGTTTTGACGTAATTCGAGCAGTTTTTTTACAAACTCCTCGCGGATTTCATTGGCCTTGCCACGAGCCAACTTCGCTTTGTCAGCCAACTGAGTCTGTTGCTCGCCAAGTGCCTCAATCACTCCAGCTGTAGTATTCAATTCACCGACAAGTCGGTTGTTTGATACGGTATCAGTCACATTCGCTAGCTGCGCACTAAGTAAAGTGTGGCGTTTACGCAACTCAGAGATACGCTGCTTGACCACTTCCACTTCGGCCTCGACAGCATAACGCTCGCGATCAGCCAGCATGAGAGAGCGCTTAAACTTTGCAAGCTCCTTAACCTCTTTGATAACATCGTTATCGAGATTGAGCGCAAGGTTAGAACCGACAATTCGCAAACCATTCTCGCTAAGCCCCTTAGCTACATCTTCAGAAAGGTTGCCTGACTTAGCGGTCTTGGCTGACTCCTGAGCAGGGATTGATACAGCAGTACAAAGAACAAGCAAAGCAAGCTTTGTAAGAGCTAGGCTGCCCCTCCAGGCTCTTTGAACAATATGGAACTCATGGCTCATAACTGACATGTAAGTATCCTCAAGCGGATTGGTGTAATTCATTAGGGAATATGATACGGTAGGATATTGAACACCGGCTATTGAAATTGAGCTTTTGATAGTCTATCGAAATGATTTATGGGAGTCGCTATATAATCGAGGTTGAACTCTTGGAATTCGGGGACGCTGTACTGCAAGTGACATGCATCCTATCCGAGCGACTCCTGCTAGCACTGAATCACAAGTTGCCTACAGCACGCCCTACCTCAAAGCGTATATAATGTTTTTTAACAATACTCTGCGGAGGAGAATTTCACTGGTCTAGCTCAAATCTCCGTAAGCTAAGAGTCTATCATTCAAATGGTGTCAATCTACGCAAGAAGCTCGTTTCGCCATCCGGGGAAACGAGCTTCATTTTCGAACTTGAAGACTGAATCCTCAGCAAAGAGACCGACATTCCTATCTCAGAAGGGAATGAAACTGCGAACTCTATTGTAAGTGTTGATAGCTTCATGAACTTTGGGCGCTGCCTTAGGGGCAAGAATATCGATTGCACTGCTCGTTATCCCGACCGCATCACCCGACCTGATACTATTTGCCAGCGACAGTCCATCATTCGTCAACTCCATCGCTCTTTCAATTCTCGTACCAGTAACAGGCGTGTAGACTAGACCACGACTACTTGTAATCGCCTTACTTCTAATTTCTTCATCACTCTGAATTCGCGTATTACCAAACTGTCGCTGACTATCCTGAATGTTCTGAATGACTTGCTCTACCGTCGTTGGTTTAATCGCTTCCGAGAAAACCACTCCATTCACATCAACCCAATCGCCAATTCCTTGTTTTTGAATTCGACTGACATAAAGGAAAGCACCTTCAGGAATAGCTTCACCCGTTGATTTCGTTCCGGCACCGGAAAAATTCACAATTTCAATTACGTCTCCGGAAGATAATGGCATTAACGACTGCTGGACATTTGCAGCATCACGAACCCCAAGGTAATTCGAGTTAGAGGTATATACCTTCGCTTTAAGATTACGGCTCAATTTCTTCAACTCTTGTATCGCTTTGATCTCTTGACCGTTTAAGGTATAGCATAACGCTAGCAGTCTCACAGCTTCAGTATGGTTTGGCATTGCGGCGATAACATTGTTTAGCAATGCAATACAGTTACCAATATCTAGAAGACCGAAAGCCTCCAGGGCCATGCTGTACTGTTCCAAAGCCATCTGTTGCTCATGACTAAAGGCCTTTGAATCAAAACTTACAAACCTGAATTGATTCTCTAAGGATGACTTAGCTGTTTCATTCAGTCTAGCAACGACAATTTCCTCAGCCCCTCCCAGTTGAATCCAAGGCATCTGCTTACGCCCTAGTTTTTCCAAAGCGTATCTACTTGTCTGTCTTGCAGCATAGTAGAACAACTCTTGTAGACTCACCTCGCCATCTCGGTTTCCTCGATCGTAGTCGCATTTACCTTTGAGCCCCTCAATCAAGTAATATGCAAACAATCCATGCTCTAACTCCTCCGGCTCAATCGCTATTTGATTGGGCAAGCAGCTAGACAAAATGTAATGCTGACCCACCTGCTGATCTTTGTTTAACTCTTTCAGATGCTTTCCGATATCGTAATTTGCTACCTGAGAAACATCAACATTTTGATCTTCGGTGTTCAGATTTCGGCAAGCGTCAGTCAAGATAACCTTAGTCTTCGCCTTGGCTGTCGCCAACAAGTCGGATAGCTGTTGAACCGAGAGCCCACGTTCAATTTGATACTTTGTTCCGGAGCGAGTAATTTTGCTATCGGAAAGACAAAGATGACTATTCCCTTCAAGCTCTACACCATGCCCAAAGAACATGATGATAAGGGTATCGGTATTTTTTTGAGAAACTTCATTGAGCTTGCGAATCACGTTCTCATGGTTGGGTTGCAATTCCGGCGACGATTCATCTGACAAGAGTGTAATATCTTCTTCACCCAGCCCATGTGACTGGAATACCTCAGCGATACTCAGCGCATCTTTAGCTGCATAATTAAGGTCCTGCAATGGCTGATCGCCATGCCTGCTGGCTTGATTGTGCAAGTAATCACTGACTCCAATTGCAAGAATATGTGTTCGAGGAGCACCATCGTCTGCCTTCACTGTTATGCTTGAATTAACGCCAACTGTGATACCGAGTAAAGCCGTAGCAAAATTCCTAAAAGTCTTCTTCATATCAGTAATCCTTGTCGATTCGAAACCTGTCGGTGAAATAAGCTTCCTAAACAACTGTTGAGCCAAGCAATTCTCTTCCAGATCCAGGACGTTACTCCTAGGTCTTCAAAAACTAGCAGGCTTGAAAATTGACTCATTAGACGGCTAGCGTGTTTTCGCCCACTATGTTTTGGGGCTCTTCCTCGGGTGCTTGAACAGCTCAAGCCCTTGGTGCCACACGTCCCATGTACAAGCTAAATGCCTGCACCGGTCCTAGATGGACATGCCGATCGCGACTTTTGAGAAATTAATGTCTCTATCTGACAAAATGGCTTGCATAATTTCGGCTTCCTTGCGAATGACGCTTGCCAGACCGGCGAACGCCCCCCTAGAAGGTTAACAAGCCTTACCTGATGAATATGGCTAGGTTAAGCCGCTAACAGCTTGTAGAGAAAGAGAACAAGAGAAACCAAAGAACCGCTTAGGGCCTTTCAAACCGCCCTCCCCTATTGGCCTAGCCTAAGGCGTTCTCAAAGACTTTCGCCCGCGTTAGGAGCTACTGCTCTTATTGGACTAAGTATGACCAGTCGCAAATAACAAGCCACATGAAGAGTTGGCCGCGATGTCAGATATCTTTCCCCGTAAGGATGACCAGTCGGGGAGCTCTAATTAAAGAAGCCAAACTCTGGATCTCTCGAGCGATCCTACTGCCGCGAAATCCAATATTTGGCAGGCTAAATCTCGCACCAGTCAGTCCCCTGAAACTTGCTGACCCATAGAAAACTTACCCCGGCTGTGTCCACTTCTGTAATTGACGGGCATTACTAAATACAAGCCGGCACTGGAACAAGTAAACGGCTACGAACAATTTAGTCTTACAGCAAACAAACCATAAAGTCACTAAAGGGCAAACGACATGAACAACAACAAAACCAATCGTCGCAATCGTAGTTTGAAGTACGAAACTCTAGAGAACCGAGAACTAATGGCCGCAGATGTAACCGCTTACATGAGCGGCAGTACTCTGATGGTTGAAGGTACTAACGGCAACGATCAAGTTATAGTTGAGGCAATCTCTAACGGTAGAACCCGGGTCATGAGCGGTAATCGCGTCGTCGCCGATCTGGCGACTAGCTATAACGCGATGGATATCAAAATGCTTGGTGGTAAAGACTCGCTTCGCGTCTTTGCCGGTATCCATAATAGTCTTGATCGGGTGGCAGTTGATATGGGACGCGGCACGAATGAATATGTCAAATTGGAAATCGGGGCCACTCGGAACCTAAGCATAAATACAGGCTCATCGGTTTCCGCCCATGTTGCTCTAACAGCTAATGTTATCGACCAAGCGATCGTCGATTTTGGCAACGATGCGGGTAATGATGGACTCGTGACAAGCAATTCCTCATTTAACAACTTGCGGGTTCGCATGGGATCTGGAGATGACTCAGTTGTCATGTACGGAACCTCGGTGCAACGTGCTGATATTAAGCTCGGTGCAGGCAGGGATAGCTTAGCGATCGACTTCTACTCGGATATAGCCAGCGGCACGCTCGATGGTGGCGATGGAGACAGGGATAGTTTCAAAAAGCGTGGTTCAAAACTCAGCGGCGGCTCTGTTCGAGGTTTTGAGATCCGCTAAAAGTTCCTGGCCAATGTACCGTCTGCCGTGCTAAGCGGCAGACGGGTTTTTGCATCTTGGAAATAACGACAATATCGCACTCCTGCCTATCTATCCCGGAAGCCTCAAACGCTACTTCCAGTCTTTGTTGTAACTCCTTCGTCCCTTTGAATCCTACGACCACTCGCGCAAACTTTTACCAAAAAAGCCGATCCGAGGGCGATTCGTGGATATTCTCCCAAGTCCAACCAGCGTGCGCGACCTCCTCAGTCGCTGAAGTTTGATTGGAAACGCTGCGGCTCCGGATTGAGAAGTGCATTTTTCTACCCTGTGACTCAACTCTCAAAGGCCGTTCGAGGGCGCCCGCGAACCAAGGGTAAGTGCCTGCTTCAAGCTGAAATTAACGGTTTTTCTCCACTGTTTGGCCTGAACCGAAGGGAGTAATTTCCATCCTCGATTTTATGAACTACAATTAAGAAATTATCGTACACACCCCCCTAGATCGACCTACCTGGACCCAAAAGATGGCTTCCCCGCTCTCCGGTATCTTCACCCCCAACATTACTCCCCTAGACAAATATGGGAGAATCGATGAGGACATGCTTTGCGGCTATGTCGATTGGCTAATTGAGAAAGGTGTCGACGGCCTCTATCCGAACGGAAGTACGGGAGAGTTCACTCGCTTCACGGCGGAGGAAAGACGCCGTGTTGTTCAGGTTTTAGCTCAACATGTAAAAGGTCGAGTCCCGATTCTAGCTGGCGCAGCGGAAGCCAACGTCCAAGAAACGATCGCAGCTTGCAACGCATACGGTGATATGGGCTGCGCCGCAGTCGCCATCGTCGCTCCGTTCTACTACAAACTCAGCCCCGAAGCTGTTTATCAGTATTTCAAAGAAATTGCGGACGCCGTCCGTGTGCCAGTAACACTCTACAACATTCCACTATTTGCCTCGCCAATCGATGTGCAAACCGTAACACGCTTAGCACTCGACTGCCCACGCATTGTTGGAATTAAAGATAGCTCGGGCGATCTTCCAAACATGATGCGCATGATGGCTGCCATTCGACCCCATCGCCCAGATTTTTGTTTTCTAACTGGCTGGGAAGCAGCTCTAGCTCCCATGCTCATGGCCGGTTGTAACGGCGGCACCAATGCGACCAGTGGAATCGTACCTGAACTTACAGGTGCCATCTATCGCGCTGTGCGCGATGGCCAGTGGCAACATGCGATTCAGCTGCAATATCAACTGATACCTCTCTTCGACGCGATGATTAGCTGCGCTGAATTCCCCGAAGGATTCCGCCGCGGTGTGAAAGTTAGAGGCTGGGATATGGGCAAGAGTCGTCAGCCTTTATCTCCTTCCCAATTACAAGCGGCCGATGCGGCTCAGCAAATTATTGCCAAACAACTCTCAGGTTTACCGCAAGTCGATCATCGCGGTATTGCACTATCGCGAGACAAGGCGGCATCGTTATCGGAAGATGCTGCACTGATCGATCGAATCGTTCAGCAGATCATGTCTGAATTACAGCGAAGCTAACAAGGATTTCGCTAGACTACCAGCCAAGATAGGGAGCTGCCTAGCTTCCGCTCTACTCTGCTTTAGCGTTGCTCGAATCCTCGATAAGGTAAAGCTGCTTCGCGTTCCATCCATTGCGGATGATAGTTCGGTGGAATCGGAGTGGCTTGCTGTCCCTGAGCAAATTGCACCAGATCAATAACGCTCAAGCCTGCCGGATCGGGCATAGCCCAACGCTGTGGGTCATTCCCCAGCAGCTCATTGACCATATAGAAACCAACATCGATATCGAAGTTAATCTCAGGCTCTCCTGCTGGCAGCAACCTAACTTGCACATGGTGCGGCAGTGCGTACTTTACTGCGGGATAATATTGGTGCTCGGTCTGCTTGGCTTGGGCCACCAAATTTCCACTGCCATCGTAAAGAGTAAGCTCGCGTATCAGTCCTGACTTATCTAATACCATGACACGGCGATTCGTCCCTATCGATGTCGTCACCTGGGAA
>JAUMAI010000815.1:0-3501 GCA_032116775.1 Pirellula sp.
CCTCGGGCGAGCTCAGAATTGCCGAGGCACTCCCTAAGTACGTTATCGAAGCTTGGCACCTAAATGACGCGCGGGATTCGAAGCCATTCCGCAAAGAACAGTGGGGCTACCTCGAACACCACAACAGCGTGATCTACCCCCAGGGCCAGGAGCGGTGGGCAAGGCCACGCAGATTGTAACTACCCAAAATCCTAAATGTCCAAAGCTGAGCTTTGCGTTTTCTGACCTCCAAAAATGAGATAACCTCTCTTCGTGCCAAAGACATATATCGCCTCGATATCTGAAAAACTGCCCGGGACTTGGGAGCGCGTCAAGGCCATTAAGTCTTGGGGGGCAAGTACAGACAGGCCAATCCTCAGTCGCATCTCAAACGGTGATCGCCTTCTGATTTACCTGGGCGGCGCTGGAGTAATCGCTGAATGCCAGGTCAGCAAGACAAGGTTTGAGACCTTTGATCCTAGCGATGAAGCAAGTTTGGATGGCACTCGCTATCCCTATCGCATCGGCTTTGAAATCATTGAGGAGTTTTCTCGACCAAGAAAAATTAAGTTCCAGGAACGTGGAACGAATTTAGAAACAGGGGTCACTCAAGGGGTATTGCAGCAAGGAATAGCCGAGATCAACACAGATGTAGGGGACAAGCTCCTGACATATGCACGCGAGGGGGGCTCAAAGTCTCTGAGCGATAACTGGGACCTATCCCCAGGAGATTCATTACTACGACGTGATCTGCACACGAAGTTTGGCGGCAGCCCTCAGAGTGGGATATCACCGTCAGCAAAGTCACCAAACATCATGCTCTTCACAGCTGAGTCGTCGGGGGCACAACACGGGTACCTATGGGATGGATGGTCGCCATCTGATCCCTCAGTGCTCCAGTACACAGGTGAAGGTCAAATTGGAGACCAATCTCTAAGCCTGCGTGGTAACGGCGCCGTTTTATCCCACCGGCCAAGCAGCTTCCACATCAGGCTTTTCACTCCCGCCTCAGGGGTAGTCACATATGTCGGAGAGTTTGTACTCGATAAACAAACTCCCTACGTAATTCAAAAGGGACTAGACCGCGAGGGGACTGAGCGGAAGGTGGTGATCTTCCGGATGCGTCCAGTTGGCAATGTCATAAAGAGTCTTATTAACACGGCAGGCATCGATGCAGGCAGCTCGGCGAGTAATAGTCTAGACACAGGGATCAGGAACCAGTTGGTTGAAATCTTCTTTAAGGGTACCGGCAGCGTCTTTACTCCTCCCGCGGGCGCTGGGCCAGAAGCCGCCTGGAGTGGGCTTTGGGGAAAGGTTTACGTAGACCCTGATCAAGGCGGAGCTGGGTTCACGCAAAAACTGCGCGGTCAACTGTCAGGTTCGCCGAAAGAGGCTGTCCTAATGGCCCAGCTCGCATATCTGTACGTTTTGCCGGTATCTACTCGCAGGATGAGTGCCTCATCAAAACGTGAGCTGATTAGTGAAATCCTCCGAATCTCGGGGAGTAGCGAAATCGCTTTAACGCCAGCGTTCGATGATGCACTGAGCACAACGGTCTTTGCGCCAGGTGCCGCTTGGCAAACGTATCGTTGGGAACTTCTCGGGCAACTGATTATTGTGTTTCGAGCTTGGTGGAATCTTGATAAGGAACAGCGTGAAGAAGCACTAAGCAACCCGGATCGTTTCCGTGAGTTCATTCACGGCGTGGAGTTGCGAAAAGGAGCAAGCAACATTCGAGAGTGGTTGCTGCACCTCGTGCACCCTCGGTTTTTTGAGCCAATAGTTTCGATTCATACAAAGGTGTTAATCGCTCGATATTGCGCGCATCTTTTGGAGCGAAATGTTGATGATGCTGATCCGGATCTAATCAGCCAGCGGGACGCCTTAATCGCGGCTGGACGTAGAGAGCTCGAGGTTGAATATGGTGTTGGCTTCAGATGGTGGCAGGACGACGTAAAGCGGCTATGGCAGGAATCCCAAGCCCCAGACCCAATCGTTTCAACGCTTGCGGCTGAGACACACCTGGACCCTGCGCTGCTGCAGCGCTCGATTGAAGTGCTCCGTTCGGATCGCCCAGCCCTACTCTTAGCCGGACCGCCAGGAACAGGAAAGACCCATCTTGCTCGCGCGTTGTCTCGCGCACTCGTTGGGGATCAGAGCACCACGGTGCAATTCCATCCGTCGTATACCTATGAGCAGTTCATTGAGGGCCTTCGCCCAACTGTCGGTGCAGACGGGCACCTACGATTTACGCTTGTTGAAGGGACCCTAAAGCGCGCGGCGCAGGCCGCGAGCGCTCGCCCAGCCGAGCGCCCAGGGCACGTGTTGCTGATTGATGAGTTGAATCGCGCCAACGTTCCGCGTGTGTTTGGGGAGCTTCTCTATCTTTTGGAGTATCGCGGCGAAGGCGAAGCACTCCCTCTTCAGTACAGCCCAGACGAACGATTCCAGCTCCCAGGATCACTCGCCCTCATCGCAACGATGAACACGGCGGATCGAAGCATTCAGCCGCTTGATGCCGCACTCCGTCGTCGGTTCCGCGTCATCGAACTCCTGCCGGACACCGGCGTCATCGAGCGATTCTATGACGCTAACCCAGAGCTGCTCGAGCTAGAAAATCTAGTGAGCGGCGCGCAGAAGCTCAATGAACAGATCACTGCCGATCTTGGGTCCGACTACGCGTTCGGCCACACCTTCTACCTTCCTGACCAGCTCGGCGGCGAATACGTGCCATTCACCCGCACCACCCTTGAACAGCACTGGCAGGAACAGATCCACCCGCAGTTGCGCGAGTACTTCTTTGACGAACTGGCCAAAGTCGACGCATACACCGTGCAGCGATTCTGGGGGAAATGATGGGCGAAAGAGTCGTACTTGGCATTCGCGCAGGCTCCGACGGTTCTTATGAACAGGAGCACTTTGATGCTGGCGCAGTCATCATTCATGGATTCAATGTTGAAGATGTTGATTTTACCGACGCAAAGTCTCAGGACGACATAGCAAAACTCATAAAGCGTCGAGTAAAAAACATTACACCAGGATCTTTACGTGATAATGCAGCTCAGATCTGGCGCGTACGTCGACTTCATCCTGGTGATGTTGTAGTTCTACCTTCAAAATCTCCCGGACACGAAGATGAAGTTTGGATAGGTACAGTGCAAAGTCAATATCGTTTTGACAAGCGCAGAAATCTTCCAAGCATGGTTCCTGTCTCCTGGGTTACGCCCCCACTTAGCCGTGCCGACTTTGCATCGAAAGGATGGAATGCTTTCGCGCCATCTGCGGGTGCGTTAACGCGCAACCAAACGTATTGGGAGCTAAAGGACCCACAGTTACTTCAAGTTGTAGCGTCCGCACTCGGCGAGAACGTAGGATCGCTTCAGGGTTCAGCAGTTCGCCTAGAGGTAGCCCCAGACCCAATCGTTTCAACGCTTGCGGCTGAGACACACCTGGACCCTGCGCTGCTGCAGCGCTCGATTGAAGTGCTCCGTTCGGATCGCCCAGCCCTACTCTTAGCCGGAC
>JAUMAI010000816.1:0-7858 GCA_032116775.1 Pirellula sp.
AGACGATCAAGAAGCAGGTGATGTCTGCGGTGACGGACGTGAAGCGCCCACTCAAGTCCGACCCTGGACACCCGGAGGCGTGCAACGTCTGCCAGCTGCACAAGCTCGTCAACCCTGACTACAAGGGGCTCTGGGAGTCAGAGCGCAACGCCACCAGTGGCTGCGCCGACCTGAAGCGCGCACTCGCCGAACGCCTCACCGCCCACTACGCCCCCGCCCGCGAGCGCTACCAAGAACTCCTCGCACTCCCCCACGAGATCGACAACATCCTGGGCGACGGCGCACAGCGCCTCCTCCCCCTCGTCACCGAGACGATGCGTGAGGTCAAGGAGAGGGTGGGGTTGGCTTAGCTCTCACACCGCATTTCCAATTCGCCCCCGAGGAGGGGTTGGAAGGGATTGGTGGTCCCACCACACCCCCCACCGACCGCCTGGCCGTAGAGCCAAACTCTATGTGAGCTTGTGAAAGAGTATGGCGGCAAGGCAAAGCTTGTTACTGCAACACGCACGTTGAACTGGTCATAGCTATTTCACAATCACCCTAACCTTCACCTTTAGGTGAGTTCAGAAGGAGGTCGCTACATGGCAACTGAGAAGCACCTAAAAGAAATCCAAGCTTACTCTGGCGCATATCGAGAACCGCTGAAACTGAATGGTGCTGATTTGAGCGGAGCTAACCTGCGCGGACTGAACCTTCAATGGGTAACCATGGGTATTAGCGGCGCGACTCCATCCAATCTACAAGACGCTGACCTCAGTGGCGCAAACCTCTACGCCGCAAATTTGAACCACGCTCATCTGAATCGTGCGAACTTGAGCAATGCATGTCTAGTGAGGGCAAATCTTACTGGCGCTGACTTGAGCAATGCCAATCTTGAAGGAGCACAGCTGACTGATGCTGACTTAAGGTTTGCCAATCTTTCTTACGCTAATTTGACAGGTGCCGACCTTTACGGAGCAAAGATCTACGGAACACAGCTAGATGGCGCAACTCTAAATGGGATTGTAATCAGTCGTCCTGACAACTACTAACACCTTAACAACCTTCGTCATTAGTTGATCCATCAGGCATGGTAGTTCCACAGAAAATCGTGTCAATAAGAGTCGCGTCGGTTAGATCGGCACCCAAAAGGTTTGCGCCACTTAGGTCGGCGGCATAGAGATTGGCATCTACAAGGTTCGCTCCCCGTAGATCTGCACCAACCAACTTGATAAAGCGATTCAATACGCAAGAGACACCAGTACAAGAAAGGTTTGCCCTACGGAGATCCGCCCAGGACAGGTCGGCACCAGCGAGAACGGAATCGCTCAGGTTGGCATTCTTTAGTACTGCAAATCTTAAATCTGCGTCCATCAAATTCGCAAATCTAAGATCCGCATTTGCAAGATCGGATGCAGCGAGATCGCACCTCCCAAGGTCGGGTCCTTTATGCGGAGAGTTGTTCCGATTCAATGCCTCCAGGCACTCCTGAAACGAGCGGCGCGGGATTTGAATGATCGTGGGAAGAGGCTGGGGCGCAAAACTCTCCTCGACTACTTGGGCCGACGGGGAGATTTCCGAACCTTCGCCACTACACCCCGTGAAGAGTAACGAGGCGGTAAGCGACACCTGAAATAGCAGTTTTATCATTTGCATAGGGTGATCCAGATCACTTTATGCCCTAGAGAGCAATAACTGCATCCGAGACAAGAGTCGGCGCACAAAAGAGCTACTGAACTGCAACTCACCTGACTATGGCGCCGCGCTTTTCGAGATCATTAAGGTCATGTCCAGCTAGCACGGCGCCACGGAAATCGGCGCCTCGCACTATCGCTTTCCTGAGATCCGCTCCTGTCAAGTTGGCGCCAGTCAGGTCAGCTGCCCTCAAACTCGCTCCGACAAAACTTACGTTGGAAAGATCACTATCTTTGAGCTTCGCGCGTATCAGGAGGGCTCCCGCAAGATCGGACCCCGAGAGGTTTACTCCGCCTAAGTCTCCCCCGCTTAGCGTTACGCGGCGGAGGTTCATCCCTCGCATATCAAGTCCTTGAAGGTCTCGCCGATGAATCGGGAATTTTTGACCTTCTAGTGAGATGCGATTGCCTGTGCGCGCTTGGAACTCCTGAAAGTCATAACTGCGGAAATCCTCCCAGTCAATTGTTTGATCTTCAGGCATAAGCAGTTTATTTTTCTGCAGCAGATACGATACCCCGACCGCACCCCCGAACATTGACTTAAGGTCTGCTTCTGAGAGCTTTAGCCATTTGAGTGACACCCCAGTCAAATCAGCTCCTGAAAAACTTGCGCCAGACACACTCTTAGGATTGAATTTGGATTGGCACAAAGTAGCCCTATCAAAGATGGCTTCAGACAAGTCAGCCCTCGTAAACGTCGCATTATCAAGAGTCGCCTCGGTAAAGTTGCTGCCCTTGCAAACAGCTGAGGTAAGGTCAACTGAGGCCAGTTCAGCCTGATGGAAAACCCCTCCAGTCATATCGGCTCCTTTGAAATTACAATATGATCCTCCGTATTCGCCGCCAGCCCGAGAAAAATCTGCTTGCCTTAGATTTGCTTCACGGAAGTTTGTGTAGTACAGAGATGACTTGGCGAGAATAGCTCCTTCTAAATTGGCGCAGGTGAGATTTGCCTGATGCAATAGCGCCCCTTGCAGATTGGCACCCTTTAGATTGGCTCTCGAAAGCTTAGCCCAGCGTAAATCGGCTCTTGACAAATCGGAATTTGCGAGATCCTTTTCGCCGTTCATCGCTTTCTTGTAGTCACGAGCCTTCATCGCTACACCTCCTCTCGATGCCCAGCGTTGTCATCACCTCATCCTAGGGCTATACGCGTGCCAACAGAATGACATCTTGACCTCCGGCAATTCCCAGTCCGCGTTGGCACCCATCATCTCGTCCCAGCATTCGCCCTCTTGATCGCCTGCGCCCCACGTCCTAGGATGCGTGTGATGGTGTGGAAGAAGTGCAAGTTCACGGGCGCGCCCGAAGAGAGCTGTGCCCACTGCAACCCCGGCCGATACCTACCCCCGATCAAGACGCGCGGGCGGTGGCAGGTCCACAATGAGCGCAAGTCCCTTGACACGGCGGACCAGCAAACAAATACAGAGTCCAAAGCTGAACTCGCGGAAGAGAGCAACCATGACACTCCACTTGGGGTAAAAGTCCGCAGCAGCCTGAAGGCCCTGAGGACCAACCTTGCGCGCGAAAACAAGGTCTCGCCCTTCATCATCTTCACAAACAAGGCACTGAGCGAGATGGTTGAGTCTACCCCCACCACCTTGGCAGCGCTAGGCAACGTTGAGCACCTGACCAATACCCAAATCTCAAATTACGGGGTTGCGATTCTTGAGACTATCAGCAATGCCTTGGAGAACTAGCCCAACAATGGGCGACAAGTCCTGATTCGGTAGGCGCAAGTGCACGCCCTCGGACAAGATCCGCCGTGCTCAACCTGGCCACATGAGTGACGCGGCCGCAGCACCAAGAAGCAGCCGGGCGACTACTGGTAGCGCTCGTTTCATCAGTAACACACTCTGTGGCGTACGCCCTACCCATTCAAGAGGTTCTCTAATATGCTTCGCACATGGCTAAGGGTGACAAGATCAAAATCATCAAGGGGTCAGATGGCGACCCAGACGGCGTATCCATCCCTGAGCGCACATCTCACGACCCATTCCTGGTCAAGCTTATCGGCGAGACCAAAGAGGTTGAGCGCGATGCCGCACTTGAGGCGGTGCTCCGCATGGGGTCTCTGGCACTACTTGACGATCGTATCTCTGCATTCCTTGAAGATGCTGACGGACAGATTGCATCCCGATTTGAGCAACTCAAGGTACTACACGATTTGCGTCGTTCTGCTTGGGAGCGGGGTTCAGACAAGGGGAAGATCGGCGAACAGTGGGTAGACGCCGCACTCACTGACTACGCCGCAAACGTTGGCTGGGGTGACAAGTTTGCCATCACCGGGGAGCAGTCGGGCCTTCTCCCCGGGGCCACAGAAACCAGTGTTAACAAGAGCGGTGACGTTCTGGCAATCACCGAGCAAGGAAAGAGAATCTCTATTGAGGTGAAGTTTTCGGACATTCCTGAAGGTCATCTTGCAGGGCGAGACTATTCCAAAAAGGCGCCTGACTCGGCGTGGAGCCAAATCGTCGAGGGAATCGCCAATCGCAATGCCGATGTCGGCTTTATTGTCTTCGATCGCAGCAACATGAACTCTGCCCTTAAGAAGTCCATCCCTGACATTGGATATCTTGAAGGAGCCGGCTTAGTGTGTGTAGTGGAATGGGACAGAGGAAGAAGAGAAAACCTTTACGCGGCGTACTCCGTAGCTCGTGCACTCGCCCACATGCCAAACTACAGTCGTCATCCAGAGGCAGTGGCTGCGCTTGTCTCTCAGGCCCAATCAGTAGTTGAGAAGCTGATAGCGCTGAATGGAAAGATCGATGAAATTATTGAGAGTGCAAAGTCAACTGAGAAGTTGGCACTGGGTTTGTCAGAGATGATCGCAACTCATCGCATCACCTTGGCGGCTATTGGAACTCAGCTGCAGACTGCAGCAGGCCGCGAACTATCAGCAGAGGACCAGATCACCCACTTCAAAGGAGCCGACATCATGGAACTGGTAAAGGCGCATAAGAAGACACGCAAAGCGGGGTAAAGCACAGTTGAGTAGTCCTTGTTGGGCTTACGATAGGGAAAACCCCCTGAGCTGGAGTGAACAGCTCAGGGGCAAGTAGGCGGCCCAGTCAGGAGTAGCCCGGGCGTGCCTGCCTTCGCATACTGCTCGATTACAGTGCCAACTGCTTGGCACGGGAACGCGCTGATCCTCGGAGGACCTTCGTTCTGATATTGGGAATAGAACGCATGCTCCTCGACAACTAAAACCCTGAAGTCTTCAGCGACCTAGGATTGCTCTGAGCGTGCCTCACTTGTATATTGACATGGTGAGTCAACCTGAAGTCGAAGCAACCTTGAGGGCGCTTGAGTCCGCTCGTGCCCAAGTCAATCGCCACAAATCTGCACTTCAAATCGCACGCTCCGCATTAGACAAAGCCGAAGTAGAAGCAAAGGAACTTATTGATGCAGCGAAGATCAAGGCACAGTCAATTACTGACACCCAACGTGCCCAAGTAGACAAAGCAACCCGAAGCCTTGAACAATCCGAAGCGATGGTCCGGGAGCAGGAAGAGGCCCTATTCATTGCGCTGCAGATCATTGGAATGCGGATTGACAAATCTCTTGGCCGTAATCCGATTGATTTGAGCAACGATCGCGACGAGTAGGACCGAATGTTACCGCAGCCTATTGAATCCAGGCTCGAAAGCATTCGGTCCCTGCTGAATAAACATCCCACAAACAAATTGTGGCGAGCAATCAATTTTGACACCCTTGACAGTGACTGGTCCACTCCATACTACTCTCGATTAATAGATGATTTTGCAAGTGTTCTTTCAGCTGCTGGGCCATGGCCGCAACCTGTCCATCTAGCGACGGTCGAAGAAACAGATTTACCTAAACCACTAGTACGAGGGCCAACCTACCTTATTCCGCGCAACGAACGAACCTTTGCCATGTATGTTTCTCGCCTCGGCTTCGCCCAGCGGCCTGCCACGCTTGAAGAAATCGCAATCAACCATGGACTAACTCGCGAACGTGTTCGACAAATCTTGGTAAAGCACCGTAGGAGCGTTTATGTGAGTTTTTTTGGTGCCAACCCCGTTGACATACCCATTCTCTACGCGGTGACAGAACTTTTGCACTATATGCATTCGCTTCTCGCCTTTACAGACCATGCACCCGAAAAGTCGAGCACTCCCTTCGAGATTCTTACGCCGACGAGTATTCGAGTTATTGCAGCGCGACTGCAGGCTATCGGTGCAATACAGTCGCCGCGGGATCTGATAATCCTTTGTGAATGGTATGACGAACTTCTCGGTAGCGCGTTAAACTTTTGGGACGCCACTGACAGCATCAATTCTGAATTAGGCGCCTCGCTAACGGAAGGGCAGGTTATCTCGTGCATTCTTGATGGACATTGGTTCGGCGGCATGTTTTTAGGGCCGGGATTCTCAGTCAAACATGTTGACGCAAAACAACAGGTGCGCAATCTCCTCGCTGATTGGCGGATATTGGTCAAGGCACTAAAGTTACCTCTTCCCGAACAAGATTCCAAGGCTGCTTCGCTAATCCACATGCTAAAATTTCGAGGAGCAGTTGAAGTGCGGGATGCAGATCTTCGCGGTGAGATTCTTCAGTATGTAACTTCTGAAGGACTAGATGTTATTCAAGTATCGCCATGGCTTGTTCGTAGCGATCGTCAGCGAAACACGTTGCGGGATGGTATCGGTCGATTGCTAACACTTCTTGGACCCCTCCCACTCACCGACATCGTTGATGCTCTCGCAAGCGCTAAGCCGGGTCGTTCCAGTTTCGCAATATCGATCTCTTCGGAAGATCTCGCTTCCGTTTTACTTGCAACAAATTGGTGCAAACTCGCTGGAGAAAAGTGGCACTGGAACGGCTCACCCGTACCGATCGGGTCGAAAGACGCTGCTGTATGCCAAGCACTTCGCTCATTGCCTACTGTCTTCTTCTACGTTGAAGCGGTAAAGGCCATCGAAGGAATCTGCAGCGTCGCCAATCTTAGCTTCTTTCTATCTGGGCCATATGGCTTTTCTCCCAAGCACAACATGTACTGTCTCCGGGGCGCTAGATACAATGCTCTCGACTTAGCGAGGACATTAGCACCTGGTACCAAAGCGCATTCTCGAGCTATCTCCTTTTTCGTTAGCCACGATCCGGATGTCATGCACATTGAGGCGCCTAACAACTGGAATTCACAAGTGGCAGTCGGGCAATTTTACAACGGAGACTGGATGATAGCGCATGGCAAGGACAAACGCCCCGGAAAAGCTGCAAAAGGAATACTCTTTAGTGGCGTGCTACCGTTGTTGAAGAAGAAAGACATTGGTTTGTGCTTTGATCTGCATATCGACACGGAAACGCGTGTCATTCGTATTTCGAAATGTTCAAGCAACGCAACTCATGCGGCGCGAGGAGATCGTGGCCCTTAAGAGGTTCACAAAATACCTTTGGGAGCACAGCATCCGAGGCAGTACCCTCAAGTCTTCTCCGTCCCGCACCTTCGAAATCTAAGGTTGTGCCCCGTGTACACGCTGTGGTAGGAGAGTAAACCCGCACATCGCGGCGTGCGCAGACGAAAACGCGACAGAGTGTTCCAAAAAGGCGACCCTAGGCACCACTGTGGTGCTCAATCAATCAAGTTGGTTATCGGTTTTCGTCAATAACCCCGATGGAAAGCATAAGAGAGTTTTTGATGTTTCGCATCGTCTCAGGCTCCATCGCGACTCCGTGCCTGCGAGCCTTCCACTCTGAAATGCCATCGAAGAGGCAGTTACGCACGTAGTCGACCAGGAAGGCTTCGCCGCCCATGTTCATTCCGGCAGCAAAATACGGATGCGATGCGTTCAAGAGGAGATCTACTCGATCTTGAAGCGCGTCAATAATCAGATACAGATCATTTACGCCTAGGTCTTGCGAAATCAATGCGCGTACAACCAGATCTCCGCCATTATCTGCCTGTCCTTTTAGTGTGATTGTTTTAAGAAGTCCCTGCCCAGAAGATTTCTTGAGCGTCAGTTGGTTCCCAGCGGCAATCACTGATGGAGATGGGACATCGATCAGCTTTAGTGTTGTTGCAAAGTCAGAAGTAGAAAAGCCTAAGACTGCCTCGTCTACTGCACGCTCCATCTCAACGCGAGTTGGCTGAGCACGTTTCCCCCACGTGAGCTTGCCTTCAGAGATTAGATCAGTCAATCGCTTGCAAATCTCTTTAGCAA
>JAUMAI010000816.1:7868-14681 GCA_032116775.1 Pirellula sp.
TTTAAGCTCTGCAAAAAATTCTTTTAAGATTATTGTTTTGTCTGGAGCTGAGGTGAATTCGGCAAAAAAATCTGCATCATGCCAATACAATTTTACTATCCAAGATTTAGCAACTACTTCTTCATCGTCGCCGCGCCAGAGCGGTGCACTCTTCGTGTGGTCAGTTGGCATCCGGTCGTCTAGCCAGATTTCTCCAACAAGGCGTTGGTTCAGAGAAGTGTTCGAACCACCTTCCTGATCGCCGAACGGCGGATTCGGCTTCCATGCATTTGGCCAGCCTTGAAGCACTCGACCCCTGCGCACGATGCTAAAGCCAGCTTTCTCGCGGCCGCCTGGATCTAATAGGCCAGCCCATCCGCTAATGCGAGCATTTATTGGGTTTCCCTTTGAATCCATTGTTTCAATCGTGAATGGTTCAATCTCTTGTCTCCACGGAGTTCCGTCAGACATTTTATGAAATGCATCCCCTGTGTCTTCGTAGAGATTAAAGATGCATGGTTCCTGATTGACGAATAACTTTAGGTCACCGGACTTGATCTGCATTCGATAGATTGAACCAAGGTAATCTCGCACTCGGTTTTTAGTCTTCCCGCCTATTGGATGCTCCAAATCAGTGATTTCAATCATCGTGTAATGAAGGTCATTCTTCGCAGGAACTTCCTTGTATTCAACATCGACGCTTGGCAGATCGGAATCCGCCTCATTTTTTGGGAGTTTAAATCGAACTTGGTGCTCTACAGTTTCGCCCAAAGTCTTAGTTCTGATCTTCCAACTACTGCCGAACCAGATCGCTGCCGTTTTCATTCCCATTCCGTACTCAGAGAGTCCCTCGTCATTGTCTGGACGGCCACCAATCACCAGAGCAGATTCTAGAGTTTTTCGATCCATACCTGAGGAGTTATCGGAGATAAGGATTTTGTCGGAATCCTTATCAGCCGAGATATGCACCTCTAGGCATGTGTTGGAAGTTTTATATGAAGCGTCAAGAGTCTTTTTGTTGTTCTGATAGGCCTGCACTGCGTTGTCCACAAACTCTGCGAGTGCTTCCCAAGTCTTATACGGAAGGCGCTGGTAAGCGCGCAAAGCGCCAATGCCAACTGTCAACTTCATGATTGCCCTCCACTAACGATCTGCTCCATCCGGTATAGCCTACCAGTTCTAATAACCTGAAAGTCCCTGTTTGTGGGCATGACCACGTCTCCGGTTGGGCTCACGATCCGCCTCTGGGCATCTATCACCCACAAGAGCGTTGCCCCACGAAATTCAATCTGCAAGATATCTAGATTCGGCAGATCGTGTCCGTCACGAAGCGAAAACACGCCTGGCAGCCCTTTAATGGGGGTTAGGTGAGCAACAATCTGACCAGTGCGAACTGCAATCTGATCTTCGCTTCGAAGGATTAGGTCGCCACGTTCGCTTCGATAAGGGGCCGCCTCCATCCATCTAACTAAGTCCCGACCGACAGCATCTTTCCAATCTTGCGTAACGAGATCAGCAATGCACAACACTGACGGCTCTGTCTCTCTCAGTAGCTGCTGTAAGCGATCTTGGTCTGCCCGGTCTTTGCAAGTATTCACTAGTTCTTCAATGTTCGAGTCAGACAACATTGCGTGACTAAGCTTTTCGATCTGATCGGCAACATGCCAGTAGAGGGAATGATGCGCCAACTCCACTTCAACAATCCACCAATCTCGATAGCCCTCAAGGTCAACGAGCGCAAGATCTGGGCGCACTGCCCCTAGTGGTGTCTCGATGAGCGCAGAGTACTGAATGCATGTATACCCAGGAAATAATGTATTTTGGTTCTGAACAATTGTTTGCAAAAACTGATTCTCGAATAGCAACTTGCCTCCTATTCGCGAATAAGCTTCTCCCCGGATCGAGATCTTGTCGAGCATTACTGTAGCTCCTGCCAAGTTACAGACTTCGCTGCACTTGCCGCCTTATCAATAGAAAGTCGTTGCGCCTCTTGGGGGGAGGAATAAATCGTAAAAATCGTGGCTGACACCTTCTCCAGCGTGCTCCGCAGAACCCGTCCAAGTCGCTGAATCCTCTGCCGTCGTGTCGCGGAGCTCGCAATGACAATGGCAACCTCGGCCTCGGGGACATCGAAACCTTCATCTAGCGCGTGGACGGCAACCAGCACGCTAATCATCCCGATTCGAAACTGCCTCATATACTCGCGTCGCATAACGGTGGATACCCCCGAGTGGTATTCGCCAGGTCTGAATCCAAGACGCGCAAGAGTCTCAGCAACAATATGTGCACGCTCGATAGATTCCTCGAAAATGATCGTCCTGCGCTCGCCGATGCTCTTCATGATGGCCAGCGCGACGGGGATGCGGGACTTGATGCGATTATTCATTCGAGACCGCTCTATCGCGATCCGCGCTGAAGTGCCTTCAGGGAGATTCCCTGCCTTTTCTGCAGCGAAGGCTCGAGCAAGCTTCAACGAAAGTTTGCCGTAAATAGCCTCCTCCTCGGATGTCATTGGTGCCTTGACGTTGACAAGGTTAAATGGGCTGATAACTCCATCCTTCAACGCTTCATCATATTCATAAGTGAACACAATCTCACCTACTGCGGGCACGAGGATCTCTGCAAGACCCTCGTCATATTCTCTTTCCGGTGTGGCGGAGAGACCTAATGCGTACTTGGCAACATTCTGAAAAGCATCAAGCATGCCGCTACTACCAGCTCGATGGCACTCATCCACGACTAGCAGACTCTGCGAAAGATCCCACGATTCCATTCGTGTCCTAGCAGAGGCCATTACTGCTATTCGATACTTTCCCGTGGTCCCTGCGGCTCCGGACCCACCAACTAAAGAGATATCCTGCTTGTCTACTCCGCCATCCACAAGTAGTGCTGCCCACCACTGCTCTTGCAGCGCGACCGTTGGCACCAAAATTGTTACCTGCCGGATTTTTCCCGCGTCAAAGAGTGCTCGCATTGCAAGCACTGCAAAAACTGTCTTACCCCCTCCGGTTACAACTGACACTATTCCCTTGAAGCCCGCCTGTTCCCAAGCCTCGAGCGCCTGCGTTTGCCAGCGGCGAGGGGTAATCATTGAGGCGCGAGCCCCCTATTGCCAACAGTCAGGACGCCAAAGGCAAAAGCGCACAGTAATTGACGGATACGGGAAAGCACTATGCAGACCTGAGCCATAGGTAGATACTAAGCTCCTATGGCAAACATGAGTTGGATTCAAGGGGTTGAGAGCGTTCTCTCACACACGGAGAACGGCCGGCATGAAGTAATCATTAGCCCTGACGTTGACGGATTGCTTTCCGCAGCCGTACTTGCATTCCACCGCCCGGTGCACATCATCGGCGCATACACAACGACACATCTCCTTCTAGGCAAGGGGGTAACAAAACGTCAAGCCGCCAATGCACTCTGGCTCGACCACGACGTAAGCGAACCAGGTGTACGTTGTATTGGGCAACATCTTGTATTACTCGACGAAAAGGACAGTCTCCCTCGTCGCGAACCTGTGTCATTCAACCCAAACATCTGGTATCCCCAATCTTGGGACAAGTCGTTCCAGGGGTCCAGCGGAAAAAAGCGGGACAAGTATCCGTTTGGGACTGCACACTTTCTCGCCAACGCCCTTGGCCTTAGTGCAAAGTTCACATCCCCCGCTCAGCTTGCACTTTTCGCCCATGCCGATGGTACATGGAGAACGGTCGTCGACTACCTCTCTAATGCAGAGATCTGGCAGTCTTTGATGTTCCCAGATGACCCGCTGATAGAGAAATTAATGGATGGTTATCAGACGCGGCCCAAACATCTGGAGGCACACAGCCAACTCATTAAGGTGCTTTTGGAATCCGGAATAAAAGCGCAGCCAAGCCGTTCACCAAAAGCCGCATCACTGCCACCAGAACTTCGCGAACTCACAGGCAGGCAAAGCATTGCCGGCATGCCAGCAGTAAAACCTATTGAATATTACGAACGAATCGGCACGGTATCAAAACGTATTTCCTCAATAATGGGCTCGTATGTGACCCTCGCTGAACCATTTGGATCAACTACCTCAGGGCAGTACCATAGTCTTTACCCAAATCGCCTGCCAGATGGTCATGCAACTTTGGATAGCTTTATGGACGGCTGGGAGATATTTAGTCATGCATTCGTTGACTTTAGAAGTTTAAAAGTAACAAACGGCATTAAGTTAAACGACTAATTTCAATATCAGAAAAAAGGGTGAGGCCCGTATAGTACGACTCCCTAACGGCAATGGGGATTTGTTGTAAGTCCATTTGCGGACAAAACCTTGAAATGTGACTTTGGGCGTCCTGCTCAGCAATGACCGTCGCCTCATCATTCCAAGTGAGCAGGTAGGAAAGCCGTTGCGATATTTGAGTTTCGACATCACCGCCCGCAAAATGCCACACGTTGTTCGCAAAATCTCTCGTAAACGCCTTCGCCTCAACATCGATCAAGGATGCCTGCAGTAGTTCTGCTGGTGCGGAATGTCGGCGCTCAAAAGTACGCGGTCCTTCTCTGCGGAATACCACCGCAAATCTGTACCCCAGCACGGTTGTTGAGTCATGCATTTCCCGGACCGCTAGAGTCCCAAAGAGATTCCACTTAACGCTAGTCTGTGCGAGAGCATCCGAATTAGATGCCTCATTTGGGAGAGTTCTAGAGCCAGCGGGTCCCATTAACGCATTTGTTGCTAGCGACTCTACGGGTACGCTTATAGAAAGACTATTGCCAGGATCCCAGAGAATTGCCATGCATCGCCCTTCTGGAACAATCATGGAGTACTTCTTAATCATGTCGATCAAAGCCAGCGCATAGAGAGCATCCGAAGGAAATTTCAACACAACGAGTCCAATTGTTTGGATATCCGCTTGCGTGCTCATTTAGTAGTCTCCCTAACAATCCCTGCACCGTGGCGAGTTCGTCCTTTTGACTTCTTTGGGGTATACATACTAGCTGTCTCAGTGCTAATCACCAGCTGTGCTTGGCGAATCTGTGATGCACCCAGGATCCTTCGTTTTGCATAGTCAACATACTTTCGCTCGAGATCAAATCCTATGGAATTGCGGTTAAGGTCAAAAGCCGCCTTAGTCGTATTTCCGGCACCATTGACCGGATCGAGGACCCAAATTGGTCGGTCAAATTCTGGGACCGAGTTCTTGGATACCGCACGGACATCCCCTTTGCTAAACAACAACACGTGCTCAGTCATGATGTTCGGGTACCAGTAACCGGGAAGTCGCTGCTGAATTACACTTCCTGCGCGTTTCACCCCAGCAGTTACCTTATGCCATTGAATGACTCCGATAAAGCCCCAGTCATCTCCAGCGTTGAGCACCCGATGCTCTATATCCATCGGCAGAGGGTATTGGTAGCCAGTCTCGAGGACGGTTCCAACATTAATTGCCATAACTCCACCTGAGCGAAGCATTAAGTGGCACTGTTTCCAAACATCATCTAACAGAGACAGGTATTCACCTGAATAATCACCGGCGTCGCGGGCACGATAATTCTTCGAAGGATCCATGGCGTGCCCCTCGTAGGAGATCGCATTATGATACGGAGGTGAAGTTACAACTAGCTGGACAGCACCAACCAAATCAGCAGCTAATGCCGCAATCTTTCTAGAATCTCCGTGTACAATTCTTGCCTCTGGCACCTAGTAATCCTCCGGAACAATGCTAAACTAATGACGATTCACTGTTGGAGATGTGAGCCACTTAACGACTAGTGAAGCAGATTTATATGCTGCACTAAGGTAGCCTAATCTTCAATCGTCCACTATTACACCTCACTCCCACTGATCTTGTTCAGGGTGGCGGCGAGCTCACGCAAAGAGCGGCTCAGGGCGCCACTACGCGACGTGCCTGTAGTGACTGTGCGGCGCTTCCGTGAGGGTGTGCTCGCCTTCATCAACACGCCCCCATCACGCTTGATTCGGCCAAGCAGGTCATCGGGGGCCAGGTCGTCTTCCTTGCTCAGCTTGTCGAGCAACTCTGCGGGCACCTTGTTGATCTGATCGCAGAGGATGTCTTCCTGTTTGGAGGCGTCTCCACACCCCACGCAGGTGAGGGGCCGCTCCCACGGTCCATAGAAGGCTCGCGTGCTCCCGTCCGTTCGTAACGAGAGCCCGGCCAGTGAATTGAGTCCAGCGAGCCAGAAGTAGGTCCCAGCTGGGCTCAGGTGCAGGCGTCGCGCCGCACGTTGCTTCGTGAAGTGCTTGTGCTCCCAGTTCTCTCGTAGACCCGAGCCTGCGGCGATATGGCTCATGTAGAAGGGCGGGCATCCGCCAGCCTTGAAGAACTTTCTCTCTACTTCACGCTGCTTCGGCGACTGCTTGTGTCGAAGATCGAGTGACATCGTTTTCACTTTGCGCGTTCGGCTCTTACCCACGACGAACCTCCTTCTGCTTTTGTAGGGGCAACTCACCACACTTGATGTGGCTGGTGATGATCGGTTCACTCCCCTGGACGATCTCCCATGGCAGACCCTTGACGCCCACGTGCCCTTCGCGCGCGGTGCGCTCGAAGATCGGTGTGCGCAGATCAAGGCGATCAATGATTCCTGCAGGTGAGAAGTCGAACGACTGCAGCTCCTGCTGGATCGCCGTGAGTTGCGTCTTGTTTGATCCGTCTGCC
Organism: Pirellula sp.; assembly: GCA_032116775.1. Lineage (GTDB taxonomy): Bacteria > Planctomycetota > Planctomycetia > Pirellulales > Pirellulaceae > JAFLCP01. The sequence goes on from JAUMAI010000816.1 coordinate 14,498, forward strand.
TGGATGTGGATCGCCACCGGCTGCTCCACGCCTATGGCGTATGAGAGTGCGATCTCGCAGCTAGAGGCGAGGCCACTCCGCACCACGTGCAGTGCCGCCTGACGCGCGGCGTATGCGGCGGAGCGATCCACCTTGGTACCGTCCTTCCCGCTGAAGGCGCCACCGCATACGCCGCGCGTCAGGC
>JAUMAI010000817.1:0-6093 GCA_032116775.1 Pirellula sp.
TACTGGCAGCACGGATCGCGCGCGTCAGTCCATTGCCACCAGAGGCATGTCGATGGATTTTATCGGAAACACCGCTGGCGGTAGATGATCGACTAAGACTTCTAACGGACTTGATAGATCGCATCGCCGCAGCTAATCCTAGGCCATACCCCTATCTGACTGTCAGTGCATTAGCAGCTTCGCTACCCGTTTTCACGCTGGCAGATCGCGCAAATGATTCAGTCAATCTACGCAATGCTTTGCACCATGTGAGTGGATTGTTGGCGATAAGTCACTTGAAGGTTTTGATTGACGAGGATTGGGAAGTTGTCTCGGAGCTGGCTCGCTTCGAAGCGTGTCACCCACATCATTTTGCGTCCGATTACTTGACGGTGGACTTTTTTCGCTGGATGTGCGAACTAGCTGAGTGTGGCATGCCTCCGCAAAGTTCCGGAGCGAAACGTTCCTCGAGTCTCGACAGGCAACGACCAGGTCTCGCTCAGTGGTCTGAATGTTTTCGCCAAGCAGAAAAGTTGCTTACTGCGGAAGTGGACAGCCATGAGCTCAAAGCGATGTTTTCTGGTCAGCAGTCGAATCAATACGCTGCGTTTATGAATCTTCTCGAACGCACGAGATCATCGTTCCACGCAGAAAACCAATTTCGTGCCCGAACCGAAGAGCCGCGCATCGATACACCGCTCGGAAAAGAGAGCATCGAGATCAAGGAGCCGGTCAACTCTAGGCTCGCTGAAAATCTAAAGACACCAGCTGCCAAAAAACTAGATAAAGCAAGTTTACTACAGCTGATGCTGGCATCGCATTCGGCAATCGAAGGTTGCTTCATTTCCCTTGATAATGATGGGCTATATGAGGCTATTGACGAATTACTGGTGGAAGCCCGAAATGAAGTTGTGCCACTCAATGTGGTTGTGATTCGCGATTTAAATGAGAATGACGAGTCCCGTGCTGGTCAAGCGGTTCGGCCATGGTTCGCTACAATTTGCGATGCGTTGGCGGATTCGATGTCGGACAGAGTCTTCTCCAAGATCCTGGGGGTCGTAAGTGGAGAGCTTATTTATCTTCAAGGCGGTGGCGATCGTTTAAAAATAATGCCTTGGATTCGAGCGGCTATGGAAAGCTGCACAGCCCAGTTGCCGGACGACTCCGTTCAAGGCGATGAAGATACCGAGAGAACTTCGAATGGACTTATCGCTGGTATTGCTTCTGTTGGGCGTCCCGGCAAATCATTTCGCAGTCAGGTTTTGCTACAGGCTTCTTTACGATGCATTGAGGCAGCCAGCCGCCAAGGTGCTGGCTCCATCAAAAGTATTGAAGTGTTCTAGACACTCAGTAGCGATATCTCGGTTTTAGGTTCCCTGAAACGGAAGAGGAATCAAAAAGGCATGTTGCAGAAAGACACTGGCCACGCCATCCCAAACGACCAGCAGTGACAGATAGACAAAACCGATGTAGATGGGGACAAAGCCCCACTGGATAAAGAAAGCAGGATAGCGGCTCAGCCATATTCGCTTTTGACTTCTCCGCTCGGCTCGATAGATGGCCCAGCCCGTAAACCACTTTGCAGGGAGCGTAAAGAGTACGAAAAAGAGGCAGAGCAACCAAACATATTCCTCTGGAGTTGCCTCAATCCGCAGAAGATAAAGTGGAATCGCCAATCCGAGCGTGAAAAAATTGGCGAACATAAAAGCCCAAGGAGCCGCGCGGTACTGGCGAAATACTTTGCTCACTTCGAAGATGGCGCGAAAGCGATTTTCTCTAGCAAGATTCATTTGCAAAAATGGTACATACATAACTGCCATCATCATCAACACCGCTCCCACGAAACCGACTAAAGCTTGGGCTGGTGTGCGTTCCTCTCCCCGAAGACCGATCGCCATTAATGAAGCTGGCAACGCAAGCCAACACAAGCCACCCATAAAGGCGCGAAAGCCGAGCCAAAGCAATCGCGGTATCTGCATGCGAGAGAATTGCGAGGCCAATCGATTAAGAGCTTTATTCCATAAACTCGGCCGCCAACCTTCTCGCAAAAAGCGTACTGGTTGTGGCCAGAGAAAGTGCCACCATTTTCCACCTCGAACTGCGGCCCATATCACATGGCATATCCATAATCCAAACATAACCCAGGAGATAGTTTCTAAGTTGAAAGCTTGATTGCTGAGTGGATCTATTAGTTGCCCCGTAATGGCAAAGTCACGCACCAGCCAGACCGGTAGAAAAGTGATCGCAGAACCAAACAGCATCACACCGATACGCCCTGCCAATTTCAGCCCTGGCAGTCCGCTTCGCCAGCGCCCACTGGTAGCGATGCGACTACCTGCATCAAGCATGTATCCTAGACTTGCCCACTGCAGAATCGGAATCGTGCTGCAGACCGCCAATAAGAATAACAAGGCCGCGAACTGGAAAATTCGATGAGGTATCCCCAAGATCGATTGGACAATCTTCCAAATGGAAGTCGTTCTAAGAGTCGAGGATTGCGACGAAGTTTGAGAGGCTTCTGCCAAATGGTTTGTCGGTTGAGGTGATTCGGTTGGTATTGCCGGAGTCGTTACCAAATCCGCACTGATGATTTCTTCTACAGGATGCGGTGGTGGGACTATGGTCGCAGTGATAATCGGAGGATCGGTTGGATTCATACCGTTCTCCCCCGGCAGCGCGACACTAAAAAACTCATGGTACTTATCGATTCGCTGACAAGCTTATTCTTCTTCAGGTTGTTTGGCTCAAGGTTCATTACTTTAGCACAGAGCCGACGGTTTCAAACAGCACTGATTATTGTTTTTCAGCCCCCAACTCCGGTCTAGCTTGAATCAGTTTTTTCCAGCCATCCGAGGTGATTTGGGTTCCATCCACCTGCAAAAATTGGAGCGTTTTTAGCTCTTCTAGCAGTTGGAGGGAATTGTCGGTGATAGGGGTGTTGGTCAGCCACAGAGTTTCTAGGTTGGGAAGTTTTTTAAGCGCTTCAAGGCCGCTGTCGCTAACCTTGGTTCCCGAAAGATCAAGCTCTTCAAGGTCTTTTAAGGAGAGTAATTGCTCGAGGGTTGGGTCCCCAATGGCGGTACCTTCTAAACTGAGACGTTCGAGTTGCGTTAACTTTGCCAAGCTATTTGTTTGGTTGTCTGATATGGGTAAAAAAGATAGGTCGAGCCATTTCAAGTCGGATTGGGGGACCAAGAATTCAAGCCCTCTTTCACCCATTTCACAGCCGATCAATACACATTGCTCCAAATGCCTATCAGGGTTTAGTGAGTAAAGAAGCTCTTTGCTGACTTGTAAGTGATCTTCGTACTCTGTTTTCCATTGCTCGATTGGGACGAGTTCCTGCATTTTGTCGAGAGAAGGTTTGTTCCTGTAGACAGATACCAGATAGCTGAAAAATGCTTCGCGAGCCTTGGGGTCCGCGTGGTCTAGCCAGTAATGAGCTAGTCCAGCCGATTGCGTGTAACTCTTAGAAATCTCCGGTTGCTCTTTCCAACTCTGGGCTGAATATTTTCGCAACTCTTCCCAAGGGATCCAAAAATTTTCACGTAGTGAACGGTATCGAGCCACTTGCAGACGCGGCGATTCCCAGCCACCCACTGTGGCGAAGTTTTTACCAATCCATAGCGACTCTGCATGCAGCGCAATCGCTTCGACAACCCAAAAGTCGCTATTCGTTTCCCAAGGTTCACTTCCTCGCAGCACAGAAGCTTCCTGCAGGATTTGGTGGGTTAGTTCATGTGCGACGGTTGCCAGCGGAATATCTTTACCATCGACATAGAAGTAAGAGCTTGATTCTTGTGGAGCATAGTATCCCACTGAGCTATCGATACGAGCTTCGTTAATTCCCAACTGTTTGAGATATTCTTCACGTGAGCGAAAGAGAACAAAGTCCATTTCGCTTTTACGTTCCAGGGGAACGTTCTTACCCGCTAAACGATTCTTGAGTGCACCAGGAGCTAGCCATAACTCGGGATAGGCTTGTGTCCATATCAAGTAGAGTCGTTCGAGTTGGTCCGCCCAAGCAGCGATTATTTGTGGATCAGCATTACTGACGATACGAAAATGTGGAAGCTGTATTCGATGAAAAGTTTTGGCTTCCCAGCCGAACTTCGGATGCTTTGTGGTTGAGAGTCGAGGCTTCGATTCGGCTCGTTCCGAGTTCAGTAAATTCTGCAGTACGAATTTTGCCTGTTTGTTGGTGGGGTCCTCACGATAGGCTCTCCAGATCAGGCGATAGGCATGGAGTTCATCACCACCGTCAAGAAGATTCTTTGCCTGCTCGATAAGATGGAGAGAGTGCCGCTGTCTCAAGGTTTCAAAACGTGCTTCCCATTTGCTGATCAAGTCAGAGCTTGGTTCAGTGTTACTAGGCTCGACCATGGCAAAGGCCAGCCAAGCTTGATCCGTTCTTTCTCTTGGCCACCAGTTTCGCGTTTCTGCTGCTTTTTCTGGGAGTCCCAGGTCGTCACATTTGGTCGCTAGTTTGTCCAGTTCCGCGAGGAATTCGCCTGTAGTTAGCGGTGTGACTTCGGAAGATGCGGCTGGGGAATCCGTTGGTTCTTGGCCGTATAAGTGCGCAGCAAAAAGCGCTGTGCCTAATATCGCTAGTGCTATAGCCAGAGACGAGCACTTTATGTGAGCAACCCAACAAACAGTCGGCAAATGTTTGTACGGCTTCTCGGTTTCTTTCCATCGCTGTTGGAGCCAACGCATTGGATGAATAGAAACAAGCATACTTATCACTTGGCTTCCCATCGAATTGATTTGTATCTCTTCACCCAGAATGTGGCACTATGTCAGTATAGTTGCTAATTGACGAGAAAGAATCGGTGCTCTAAGGGAGCTGAAACAGAAAAGAAAAGTTAGGCAACTCGACGCGGTCGAACGCGGGTCGGTTCTTGTGGTGGGGTGTGCTCGAGTCCACTGGAGGCTTTGCTTATGCGTTGATGTTGAGTGCTGCGAGGAATGGCAAACGCACTACCTGACTCATCTGATGGAGTGTAGATCGAGAGTTTCGGTGTGTTCTTATCATCCAGCTGGGAAGTTGCTTTTCGGCGTTGCTGGAGTACCTGGATATACTCAGCACCAAAGAGGATGATCGATACGCCATAATAGCACCAAGCCAACAGCGCGATAAAAGAGCCGATGACTCCATAGGCGGTCGTGTACCGCATGCCGATGAGAGTTAATCCGAGAAGATTGCGGCCGGCTTCCCAAACAAGGGCGACAAGTAAGCCTCCCTTGTACGCATCATCCCATCTCATCGACTTCTTCGCGATGACTCGGTAAAGCACGGCAAAGATAAAGCCGTTAATCGCGATGGTGACGATCATTTCACCGAAGGCCAAAAAACGTTCGCCACGAGGTAGGTAGTCCACCGCTAATGTGTGCATGGCGGTTAGGCAGAGGTTGGAAATGAAAACCAGTACGAGCAATATTCCTAGGCCGATGAGCATAAAGAAGGCTGAGACTCGATGTGTCAAAAACCTTTGCATCGAGTCACGCCAGTTTTTCGAAGGGATTGGTTTGATTCCCCATATGCGAGTCAGTGCTCGATCGAATTGACTAAAAACGCCGATCGCTGCCAATGTCGCAGCGAATAGTCCTGCCGGTCCACTTAGGAGAGCATGGTCTTTCATCTGCATCAAAACTTCTTCAATTTGCGTGCGAACGACGGGTGATGTGTGTTCTGCCAATAGATCCAAGATTTGCCCCTGAGCATCCTGGCCAAGCTGCGAGAATTTCAGGAAAAGGCCGACGCCGCTGGAGAGTAACAGCATCAAGGGAAAAAGCGAGAGTGCGAGATAGTAAGAAACACTCGCAGCTAATCCTCCACCTTCATCTTGAACCCAGTGGATGGCCGCTTGTCGAAGGTCCATAGCGCACTGGTACGTCCCACGCACTACGTAACGCGACCAATTCCCGAGACGCTCACCAAGCGCCTGGGAAGTAGCATGAAAACGAAAAGTGTCGTGCGGGACTTGGGAGGACAATTTAGTGGCTCTATCGGAAGTTAGGGTTTCAGGAGATTTCGTATTACGTGCCCCCCTCGCCCCGGCGATTTTGCGGAGCAAAAATCGCTAGTGTAGGAGTGTCGTTCGGGACTTGAGA
>JAUMAI010000818.1:0-4274 GCA_032116775.1 Pirellula sp.
ACCAAATAAAGGCAATCAGGCTTTTTTGTGTCTACACCGATCCCAAATATGGTGGCGATTAGCGAGAAGTGTCAAATTTCCTCGCAAATCCTTTCGTTGCTCTGTATACGAGCGATATAGCGTTCGATGGTACGCTGAGTGATTTCGGTACCTGGCTCTGAGTTGAGTGCGAACTGAATGTCTGTTCGAAAAAGAAGTGCTTCGTGGGTCTGGGGAACAGTCCAGCCTTGGAATTCGCGAATCAGTAGCAGTGCGGTGATGGCATGTAATTCGACTGAGGGTCGTCCTTGACAATCGCTCAACCCTTCACAAATAAGACCGACGGGTATCTGTTCTAAAAGGACTTGGCGGAAGAGGCCTTGCCACCCGTTATCGATCATCTTTCGGCCCATTGGGCCGATGACGCCTTCGAAGGGATCAAAGAGGCGCTGCTGCGAGGGTAATTCGATGGTTTTCATCGTATCGCGGTCGGTTAAAGCAAACTCGGTGGAACAAGTAAGCGAAACCTAGCGCATTTAAGCAGAATTGAAAACCCAACTTCACTGACTTTTGTCGGGCGCGTCTAGCAAAGACTAAAACAAGCGTGTGTTGTTTCGGAACAAAAACGGAGCGACGAATTTGCACCGCAAGATCCAAAGCACGGAACTGCAACCGCTAGCGATTGCCTTAACAGTTTTCGCAGTTTAGAATTTGTCGTACGATGAATTCGAAAAAGCTGTCGTACAGAACATCTCACGGCGTCAGGAGTCCGCACGACATGCTGACAACGCCGATTTTGATTCAGGGAACTACCATGAATGGGAACATTCTCTGGAATCAAACGATCAGGCCCATCGATTGAAGCGAAACGCAATGCAACCGTTTCAGGCATCATGCAAAAATTGGCGAACGATGAAAATGGACGTGCTTCCATCCCTCCGATAAACGCTGCCACACCCTTGTCTCTTCTGTTGCCGTGGTGACGACCGCGCCGGAATCATCGCGTACCTGGACTAGCCTTACGTAGGCGATCACCGCTGCGCCGCCCATGATACGCACGTGCGGGCTGCTTATGGTGATCTTTGGAACACTGTCTCGTTCATGATTTCTCGTCTGCGCCGGAAAATAGGTATGATGGAATCCCAAACCTTCGATTAAGTGCCCCTTTCCCTCCGGTTCAATTGCTGTAATGTCCTCAGCGCACAGATTTCGATATGCCTCCCAATCACCACGAAAAATCGCTTCTAACAAGGACTGAGTCAATTTGAGTATTTCAACAGCCTGATTATTCATAGTCTTAAGATAAAAAGTGGTTCGAGATAAATAACGAAGTCAAAAACCAACGAGTAAGTCTTAGAAACTAATTCGACAGCAACGCTGTTAGCTGCAGATTTAACTGCCTGCTGGATGCCGCCGCAAATTTAGGATCCCATTCATTTAGCGGTCCGCCGTCGTAGCCGGTAACGATGACACCGGCCTGCTTGCAAATAATCAATCCAGCGGCGGCGTCCCAACTCTTTACGCACGTGGCCCAGTACCCATCCAGACGCCCATCAGCTACGTAGCATAAGTTTAATGCGCAGGACCCAAGCCTTCTTAGGGAACGACATTTCTCCAGAACATTCACGAACTGCCGGATTTCCGGCGCAGTTCTATCGACTCCGGCTGGGAAGCTGCAAGCGACTAAAGCTTCGTTAATCGCCGAACATCCGCTTGGTCGCATCGGCCGACCGTTACACGTAGGCACTTCACCATCGATCGCAGTAAACAATTCCTCATACACTGGGTCATATACCACGCCTAATCGAATTCTACCCCTATAAAAAAGGGCAATCGAGACAGCAAAATTCTGCAAACCATGGACGAAATTTACTGTGCCATCGAGTGGGTCTACAACCCAACAGGGCGGGGCGGTATCATCACCGTTTAGTACTTCGGCAGGAGGCTCGGTCTCACCCGCCTCCTCGCCGACAAATGCATAGGCCGGATAAGCAGAATTAAGAACTGCCCGAATCGCACGCTGAGCCTCTACGTCCGCATCAGTGACCAAGTCTCGTGGCCCCTTGTGAGAGACTACACGATGCTTACGTCGCATTAACAACTCGGACGCACCCGCCTTTGCCGCAGCGATTGCCGTTATCAAATGGCCTGGGCCAATAAGTACCATCACTAGACTTCCAAATGCCGAAGCTCTTCAAGCCAGAGCCGTAAATCATTGTCATATTCCGTCGCCATGTTACCAATGATTAGCTGACGTTGAAATGCGGCAGCACCCCGATCAACCAAATCTGCCGCCTCGGCGCTAGGAAATCGCGAGTTCGGGTCTGGCGAAATAAGACCTAGCAAAAAGTTCATTAATAACTCATTGCGAATAACTTCCTGGGGAAGAACCTCGCACAACCGCTGAGGCAAATCAAGCTTTGCCTGCAGCAATGCTCTCTGCGACATTTGTCCAGGAAACGGAGCACGCCCACTAAGAAGTTCCACTAACACGTAGCCCACACTTGCCAAGTCGCTTAACGGCGTAATGGATCGCGTTTCGAGAACCTCCGGCGCCGCATACTGTGGTGTGCAATATCTGGCCGAAGAAGACGATCGATAATCCAGGGCTGACCCCATATCAATTAATTTACAGTGCCCTGTTCTTTTAAGCATTATATTCGATGGCTTAACATCGCCATGGACGATTCCCTCTCGATGCAAGGCAGCCAATGCGCCTAAACAGTCCCGGACAATAGCCACTGCAACCCCAGGCTTGAATCTCGACTGAGTAGGACCGCTGGTTAATATAACGTCGTTTATGTACCGCCATCTCCGAACCGTAACACAACGCTCCAAGTCGCTGAGATAATTAGGCCTAATCAGTCTGCCGAGGTCGTATCCATCAACCCACTCCATAATCATCATTCTGATGCGATTCCGTTCCAAAAAATTCTGGATATCAAGAACGTGGTCGTGCTGGATAAGCGCTATTCTCGCCGAGATTTTGGCGATCTTTGCCATCGCTTCGCCATATCTCCTAGCCGTCGAATACCCCTTTGGCGAAAAGACTTTGATCGCAACGGGCAGGGTAAAGCTATCGGTCCCGCGATACTCCCCTAAATAAACCTCTCCCTGCCCACCCTTTCCGAGAAGCTTTCGGAAGTGATAGTGCCCCGTCCAGCTTAGTCGATGGCATTGAATGGCCTTGTCGTAGGACTCCTGCAGATCTTCGCAATGCCCACGCATCTGCGTATCTAATCCGGACGACGGAGTTGGTGACGACTGACCTGTCGCTGTGTAATGCATGGGAATATACCTTGACGTTTGCATGCACCGTCTCGGCGTCTGTAGAACGCACGACGTTGGTGCAGGAAACCCTTCAGATCGAATAATAATACAAGGTAAGCATATGAAAATGCTTTTTTGCATCTCGGCTGAAGAATTATGTACGCCAAGCAACTCATACGGTTAAGACCGTGATTTCAAGCCAACCCACAGTTCCGCACACACCGAACCATACAATCCGAATCGCTTAAGTGACGGCCTTCACGGCGAAAGCCTCCAAAACGGACGGGCCCGACAAGGAGATTAAAAAACCCTACCGAGGAATTCGCTCATACATTATGCGCTACGCGTGCAAAGAAATGCGTAAGCGCCCGGTAAAAGCACTCTAAACCTTAAACAAGCGAACGCTTGATTGTGAAGCGGACGATTCGGCTAGCGCAGCGGGGAGCCGCTCGCCCTTTAGCGATCAGTCAGGTCGATCTGGCAGGTGTTCGATGGCGTGGCTTTGAAAGGTACGGTGGTGCTTGGCGGCGGGACGTCTGAAGGCGATCTTCAAACTCTTGGGCTGACTCGTTTCCCAGTCAGCGCTTCTCCCCTAAAAGTTTAACCGCCCGCACAAGCGAAAGAATGCTGGCGTCATATCACGGTACCCAGAGCGATTGGATTTGCTTTGTCCCGTTGGCGGTGGCCGATTAGGCCCCGCCGAGCATCCTGTGGAGCATTTTACGCTTCACGTTGTGAATGACCGCTAGCTCCGCTTTATCGCGCCGCTCCACTTCCCGATAGATGCGGATCGCTTCTGGATGACTCTCGATCATGTTGTCGAATACAGAAAACCGCAAAGTCTGGATTGGATGAGTGAGAAAGAATATGGGAAGTATCCGAATGTGATTCATGTTCGCCATCTTCGTTACAGGGTACATCAGAAGGGCTACCGTACGCGTGAAGTAATGCTGGCGACCACGCTCTTGGATGCAGAGGTGTATACGGCTGAAGATCTTGCATCGCTCTATGGTCGTCGCTGGTCA
>JAUMAI010000819.1:0-11693 GCA_032116775.1 Pirellula sp.
CTTACCTCGCAAGGCTCCAATCGCCAGATTGTTCTGCAAGATCGCGCGCACTGCGACAGCTCCCAAGCAGACGATGTACTTGGGCTGTAACACCTCGAGTTGTTTCTCAAAAAATGGCCGGCAACATTCAACCTCTTCTGGTGTCGGGGTACGATTGCCAGGTGGACGACAACGAAGCGAATTGAGAATGTAGACATCATCCGGACGCTTCAATGTGGTCGATTCAATGATCTTGTCGAGCAATTGCCCGGCACGTCCCACAAATGGTATCCCTTGCTTATCTTCATCGGCGCCAGGTGCTTCACCAAAAAAGCAAACCTTCGGCTGTAACGTCCCATCTCCAAACACTGTCTGAGTTCGATGTGCGACCAACTCTGGACAGAGCTTGCAAGCTGCAACTTTCTTCTTTAAGTCCGTGAAAACCTTTTCGCGTTCCGTCAAGTTCAAGACTGGCAACTGCCAGGTTGTGGGTTGTGGGACTGTTGCAGAATCGGGAGTTGATACTTTCTTAGCGCGAGCCAACTCGTTCTCCTTTTGGCTGGACGTCGTATCGGATGCTGAAGTAACGGCGGTCTTGGCCACTATCGGATCGGATGTCGACGCTGACGCTGAAACCGATGTGGAAGCAGCAGTTGTGGTTGAAATAACTGCGGCAGCTACTGAGCTAGGACCATGGGACTGAACAAGATGATGAAGCTGCGACTTTAAGTCGACTGGCGAATCTTGATCACGGACCAACCAACGCAAGCCGCTGCGATGATACAACTCCAGCATCTGCCTCATCGCCTGCGCGGCCATCTGTAAATCGGCGCTGCTTTGAGAAGCCGCCGAGGCTGGCGGGGCGGAGTGCGGATTGTGGGGATTGGATGAGTTGGTCATCGATTCCGACATCCTGAAACGGACTTCATCGTAAAACTGGCCGAAATCAGACGCGATTTTGGGTCGCTACGCCTCGGACTGGCACAGTGTACCAGTTTCTGCTCGCTTGAGACTAAGTGTCAGAGGGAAACCCACTAAAATCCATAGTTCCGAGGGGGGTTTTAGAGAGTTAGCCCTCCCGAATCGGGATCTATTAGAGTAGTATTTGTATCGATCGGTCGTAGCTGAGCCCCGAAAAGCACAGCAGGTGATTTGAGCGACTGACAGATCTTTATTTGAGCAGCGAAGTTAGCATGGCGGTTCCCAAGGTAGCCATTGTTGGTCGACCCAACGTAGGCAAATCGAGCATTTTCAATTGGCTGGCTGGACGACGTTTGGCAATCGTTGACGATATGGCCGGCGTAACCCGTGACCGCTTGATGACGTTGATTGAGCACAACGATCGTTATTTCGAGTTGATCGATACCGGCGGTATGGGGATTCAAGACGTCGATAATCTAACCTCGGAAGTGGAACGACAGATCGAAGCAGCAATCGAGGAAGCTGATCTGCTGCTGTTCGTCGTCGATACACGAACCGGCATGACCAGTCTCGACCAAATTGTCGCCGAGCGACTGCGAAAGATCGACAAGCCGGTCTTATTGATTGCCAACAAAACCGACCATCCTGGTTTGGATATCGAAGCCGAAGAGTTTCACAAACTCGGTCGCGGTTGGCTCATGAGGGTTAGCGTTCTACAAAATCGTCACAAAGAAGATCTCTTTGATGCCATCCTCGAACGCTTACCTGAGTCAACGGAAACGCCAGAAACTCCTCGCATGAAAGTTGCGATCGTCGGTCGTCGCAACGTTGGCAAAAGTACTTTCGTCAACACGCTGGCACACGCGGAGAGGTGTATTGTTAGCGAAGTACCAGGAACAACTCGCGACAGCGTCGACGTCCACTTCGAAATCGATGGCCAAAGTTTCATAGCGATCGACACACCGGGATTACGTCGCAACAAAAGCGTTCGTACTGACCTTGATTTTTATGGAACACACCGGGCCCAACGCAGTATTCGACGCGCCGATGTTGTGCTGCATTTTCTCGACTGTACTCAAGGTATCAGTAAGGTCGACAAACAACTGGCTCAGTACATTGAAGAGCAATATAAGCCTTGTATTTTTGTCGTTAACAAATGGGATCAACTTGCCGACTCTATGCCGACAGAGCGCTGGGTCCGTTACTTGCGGCAAAACTTCTCCACGATGTCGTATGCGCCTATCGCCTTCATCACCGGTCAAACCGGCAAGAACGTTAAGGCTCTGCTAAACCATGCGCAGATGCTGTTCAAGCAAACTCAAACGCGGGTATCCACTGCGGGCCTGAACCGCTTATTCCAAGCGGCAATCAAAAAACATGAGCCTCCGTTGTACAGCAACAAACGCCCCCGCATTTATTACGCAACACAGATCACTTCCCCACCGCCGACGATTGTCGCGATGTGCAATATTCCAGAAGGTTTTTCACCCAGCTATCGACGCTATCTGATCGGTATCTTGCGAGATTACCTACCGTTCGGTGAAGTCCCCATCAAAGTCTACTTCCAACGACGCCAAAGCAACCTTGACCCGGTACGCAAGACGCGCGGACCAGCAGACGTTCCAGATGCCGAACATGATGAGAGCCAGTGGGATGACGAACAGGAAGTGATGATCGTTAAAGGAAACGATCAAGATGACTACGGCGAGGGAGATGAAGGAGATTATCTAGATGAGGATTTTCTAGATGAAGAATTCGCCGAGGATTTCGCTGATGAACTAGATGATTCCGATAGTGGCGATGAAGTCATCGAAATCAACGGCTACGATGAACATCCTGATGCTCCCAAACAACCCAAAAAAGAAGAGTCGGAGTAATTGCAAGCCGCTTGGCTATCCTCACGCAACCTTAGGCGTTAAACAAAACTCAGCCATTGAATAACCGAAGCAAAAGAGACTCAAACGTCGAAACGATCGTGATGGGCAGCCACCGATTCGCAACGCGAGAGGTTTTGCTTTTTACGAATCCTTCCGCGTTGGCCTGCGAGGTCCGAATGCGCCGCCAATTCTGTATCTAAGGCAAACGAGCCCATCGCTGGGGAATCAAGCGCCTCGACGCAGCGTTTTCCGCTTAGACAAGCCTGAAGTTGTGGTGTAAACTTCGAGGACGGGAGTAGTCATAACTCCCCACCGGCTTGTAGCAGTTTTAACGGTGATATTGATCTACAGGGATGTATGGATGAGTAAGCCACCATCGGTGAACCTTGATTCGGGCGCTGCCCCTTCGATGTTGGCTAACTACCATCCGCCTGCTGGAGTCTTGGATGAACTGCGCAGCGCCGATGGAACGATTCGTCCAGCTTGGCGAACATTCTTCAATCGCCTACAAGCCCTTGGCCCTCAGCGTCTAGAACGTCAATGGCAACGGACGCGACGCATGGTGCGCGATAGCGGTCTGATCTATCGACCATACGGTGACACCGAAAGCGAACCGCGACCTTGGAAACTTGATGCAATACCTTGGATCATCGATTCAGCGCAGTGGAAAATCATTACCCAAGGCCTGCAGCAACGCGCGCGACTTCTCAATCGTGTGCTGCAGGATATTTACGGCCGACAACGTTTAATCAAATCGGGTGAGGTACCTCCCGATTTTTTATTTTCGCACCCAGCGTTCCGGCGTGAATTTCATGGCCAAAAACTCCCCAACAAATGCTTCCTGCATTTCTACACGGCCGACTTAGCACGTTCGCCGGATGGACAATGGTGGGTAGTTGCCGACCGCACAGATGCACCTCTCGGATTTGGTTATGCTCTCGAAAACCGGCTTGTTCTCTCTCGTACCTATCCGAAGATTTTCCATGACTGCCAAGTCGAACGACTGGCACCCTTTTTCATCAAAGTCAGAGAGCTGCTACAAAAATTAGCACCGCACAATAAAGAAAATCCTCGCATCGTATTGCTGAGCCAAGGCCCTTCAACACCGGGCTACTTCGAAGATGCGTACCTCGCTCGCTATCTAGGGTATACGTTAGCTGAAAGTGGCGACCTCTCCGTTCGCAACGGGCGAGTGATGCTCAAGACACTCGGTGGATTGGCGCAAGTCGATGTCATCATGCGTCGCCTCAGCGATCAGTTCGCTGATCCACTTGAATTGCAGAGCGATGCGAGTTTGGGCATTGCTGGCTTACTGACCGCAGTTCGCGCTGGCAACGTGCTGGTTGCCAATGCTTTAGGAAGTTCGGTGGTGGAATCTTCCGGCATGATGGCGTTTCTCGGCCCTCTCTGCCAACTGATGCTTGGCGAGGAATTAAAACTTCCCTCTGTGGCGACTTGGTGGTGCGGAGAAGAAAAAGAATTGAAGTATGTCTCGAACCATTGGCGCGAATTGGTAGTCGCCAGTGCGTATCGCGTCGCCCGACAGAAAGCGACGGCCGATCTACACGGCAAAGGAGCTTCCGTTCCAAACTTTCTGGAACAGCTAAAACGAAATCCTCATGCCTACGTTGGTCAGGAACAGGTCAATCGCTGCACGGTTCCGGCGTGGCAAGAAAATCGTATCGTACCGATGCGGGCTGCCCTACGAGTTTACCTCGTAGGCGATGGTGAAAACTATCATGTACTCCCAGGTGGCCTAGCGCGAGTCGCCGATGATACGCAATTGCTTGAATATGACGTTCTAGTGGGTAGTAGCAGCAAGGATGTGTGGGTTTTAGCAGACGAACCGGTCAAGCCTGTCACCCTCCTACACCAACCAGGCACACCAGTCACTCTACGACGTATCGGACCCGAACTCCCATCACGAGTCGCTGATAATTTTCTTTGGCTAGGACGATACTGTGAGCGCGTAGAACAAGCGGCACGATTACTTCGAACTGTTTACTCGCGGATGGCGGGTGAAGAAGATCAGTGGGAGTTAGTGGAGTTTCCACTGCTACTTCGGCAACTAGCGGATCACGGCCTGATCGAGCCAGGTTATGTGGTCGAGGGAATTCGCGAACAGTTAGGCAACTATGAAGATGCTCTCGCCAATACGCTGTTCGACCCAAACCAAACCGGAGGCCTAAAAGCGACCATAGGTCAGATCCTTCGTATCGCTACGCAGTTGCGAGATCGCTTATCCCCAGACTCCTGGCAGATCCTCTATCATCTCGACCACCAACTTTCGATCCATCGAACTCCAGAAACACTAGAACCCAGCGAAGTTCTAGCCATGCTAAGTCGTTTGATCATGGAACTAAACGGCTTCGCGGGAATGGTATCCGAGAGCATGACTAGGACCTTCGGTTGGCGATTCTTAGATATCGGCCGACGCCTGGAACGCAGCACGTCAACACTCGGTTTGGTGCGCGGGTTATGCGAAAAACCCGACGCTGGCCCTGCTGCCTGGGAAGCATTTCTCGAAGTGGCCGATAGCTCGATGACCTACCGCTCACGCTACCTAGCTCAATGGTCGTTAGCAGCTGTCTTGGATCTCTTGCTAACAGATGAAACCAATCCGCGAGCAGTCGCCTATCAAGTGCAAGCCATCTCGAAACATGTCGAGGAATTGGCACGCTACGAAGATAGTCCATTGCCAACTGCCGAACAGAGACAGATGGAGAAACTTCTGCATCGCATCCGTTCAACGGATATCGAATTATTGAGTGGCGCGACACATCACCATGGTTATGTGAATCTGATCGAGCGAATCGATGCGTTGACCCATGAATTGCCCCAACTCTTCGGCCTACTCAACGCACGATATTTGGTTCATGCTCGAGCAGCAAGGACGATGGGATAATGGATACCATGCGATACAAATTGAAGCATGAGACGCGGTATCATTATAGCGATCCGGTCCCACTATCTCAGAACCAATTGCGTCTTACACCTCGCAATCGCGGTGGGCAGCGACTGCTACGACGTCGACTACGCATTGAACCACATCCTGAGTTGCTGACACATCGAAGAGATTACTTTGCGAACTTGGTCAGTCACTTCGACGTCTATGAACCACACGCGGAATTGGTCATCACTTCTTATGCGGAAGTGGAAGTTGCCAGACCAACAATTGACGTTAGTATGCCATCACCTGCTTGGGATACCATCGCTCATCAACTTAAAACCGATATTACTGGCAACGGACTCCATCGCTATCAGTTCACCTTCCCTTCTCCATTAGCTCCCACCTTGCCAATCGCGCGAGAATACGCGCTGAAGAGTTTTTCTAAGGGAAGACCTTTACTGCCTGCAGCGTTCGAGTTGATTGAACGCATCCATTCCGATTTCGTTTATGACCCAACAGCCACGACAGTTTCGACAACCGTGCCTGAAGTTTTTCAGAAGAAACGTGGCGTTTGCCAAGATCTTGCGCACGTAGCACTCTCGTGCTTTCGAAGCCTTGGCATCGCGGCCAGTTATGTTAGCGGTTATGTACGAACTTATTCCACCCAGAGTAACTCTGAGATGGTTGGAGCAGATGCTTCGCATGCCTGGGTGAGCATTTTCGCGGGCCCACTCGGCTGGATCGACCTCGACCCTACCAATCGACTCATCGTACAAAATGAACATGTGGTTTTAGCCGTAGGACGAGATTACCGCGACGTTTGCCCGGTGAATGGCTTATTTATTGGTGGTGGTCAGCAGAAACTAACCGTATCTGTACAGCTCAAACTTGAAAACCCAACTAGCCCCGAATCTCACTAAAACAATCACGATAAGCGTGCGGACAACCATAACCGGCAGAGAACATTCTGCCGGCCTTTCAGTCGTTCATGTTACCATGCTTCCGGTCGAGATCTTGCTATCCTGACCTGACTTTACTGGTCTTGCCGTTCTGGGCTTGCCGTTCTGGGCTTGCCGTTCTGGGCTTGCCGTTCTGGGCTTGCCGTCTGAGCCCCAAGATCCAAGCGATGGTTCGCCTACAGAATCAAGTGATTAAACGACGGACCACTTCGCCAGCGATTTGCTGGAAATCGGAAGTTGAACGAGGCGCATTCGCGAAAGCAGCAGGATTTTTTTCCTCCGACTCGAACGGAAGGGCAGTGATTCGCGTGTGGGCAACGTCATATACCGAATAAGCAACATTCATGTCGGCGGATAAGGTTTGAACCTCGCGTTGTAAATCGTGCGCTGTCACGGCTGCATTCATATAGATGGCAGTATCGATAAGCAACTGACGATAATCGGGACGAGAACTGACATTATCACCAACGATTCGCTTGAGAGCCCGATCTGCTCCTCGAACGGTAAGCATAATTCGATCCACCAGCGAACGAAGTGCATGGCTAAAGGCGATACCAGGGAAGTCCGTCGGCGTCAAATAAATATCAACCGCCGCGGATACAGCACCGCACCCGGTATGGCCCATCACGACAACGGTCCGCAGACTCGACTTAAGATTGCAAACGGCGTAATCGATGCTTCCTAAACACTCTAGCCCCAAGACATTACCAGCTACTCGCACCACAAAGACTTCGTTGGAGGCACAATCGAGTATCGTTTCGATCGGTGCCCGCGCATCGGAACAACCTAATACCAGCGCGTACGGATTATGAGCGGGTGCTAAACCACTAATAAATGGTACGCCAAGCGATACTGGACTGACGGGTATCACCATTTCCGAATGTGGCTTCGAGGTGCTCGCTGCATCTTGAACACAGCAAACCATGGAGTGAAAACGCTCGTTACCTGCCGAGAGCTTAGCTAAAGCCTCGTCGGCAGTACCGACCTGAGGAGCCGTCAGCGGGGCATTTGGATCCAGACGATAAATGATGTCCACACGCTACCTCGTTAAAAAAGATATCCTACAAGTATGTTTAACTTATCGTACAAGTTTTATGGCTGGAATTCAGGGTTGATAATTTGCTGGATGCTATTTTCAATGGTGTGGCACATACCATCGAGATCAAGATCATCTTCATCGCGACCAAATGGCTCCTCGACATGCTCAGCCACAGTCTCCAAGCCTATCATGAAGTAGGCCGTTAACATCGTCATCGGAATTGTCCACCAGCCAAAATCATTCGATAAAGCCCAGGGAAAAGTGAGCAACAATAGCAATACACATTGGCGAGTAAAAAAACGATACGAGCGAACGATGGGGGTGCGTTGAATGCGTTCACAAGCTCCGCAAATATCCAGGTAACGCGCAAGCTCTACATCGAGGACGCGTAATTCGTCTCCATCAATCCAGCCTGACGATTTCCAAATAGAGAGCTTTTGATAGATTCGCGATACGATCAAGCTAGGAATATGCTTAATACTTTTTTCATCCTGTATTTCCGGCATATCATCAAGATTACCTTCGTTGCGCAGATGATCGCGGAGAGCGTACGGAAAATAGATTAGCAATCTGCGAACCGTAGTTAATTCATCTACCGGAACTTGTACCAGCCTAGAAATCTTTACAGAAAAGTTTCGACTGGCGTTAACTAAACCGCCCCATAAAGTCCTAGCTTCCCACCAACGACTGTAAGCCGTGTTCGTACGAAACACCAGCAACCACCCCACCACCACAGAAAACGCTGCATGTACGCCAGAAGGAACATCTCCCAATAGATGGTAAGCAGAATTTTCTTTCCAGATTGGCAATAGCGAGTAAAGACCGAAGACGAGCGCTAGCGACGAAACCTCCCACAGCGTGCGACTGTAACTGAACGGCAATAACGTATCGCGAATAGCCATCGACCTTTTCCGTTGAGTTGGTACGACTTAGTGAAGGATGTGATTAAATCGCTTTGTGTTGCTTAAACCTAAACAACGCATGCTGAGTGCCCTCAATAGGGGCCGCGAATATGTTGTACGACCTGCTGTTGATAATAATTCCCTAGTTGTTCATGCAGAGTTGCTGGAAGGGGCGGCAATTTTGAGACGAGGGCATTCTCTCGAACTTGAGTCGCATCACGCGAACCCGCAATGACCGTTGTCACCGCTGCGTGATCCAAGATCCAACGCAGAGCAAGATCCGCCATTCTCATACCGGCGGGGACCAACTGGCGCAACTCTTCGACCAACCCAATCGCTTTTTCAAAAGGGAGACCTGCAAATGTTTCACCCACATTGAAACATTGACCATCGCGGTTGTAGTTTCGATGATCTGTTTCAGCGAACTTTGTTGCGGCACTGAACTTCCCGGACAATAAGCCACTGGCGAGCGGCAGCCGAACAATGATACCAACTTGCTGACGAATCGCCTCCGGAAACAACTCGGCTGCTGGTTTTTGGCGGAAGATGTTAAAGATCACCTGCAAAGCGACCAAGCCTGGTTGCTGTAAGCAAATCAAGCCCTCTTCGACTGACTCGACACTGGCGCCGAAGTGCGCAATCAACCCTTCCTGCTGTAAAGTCCTTAGCCAATCAAAGATTTCGCCGCGACGCAACACGGCAGTAGGTACGCAGTGCAATTGCAATAGATCGATCTGATCGGTCTGTAGTCGCTCGAGCGCTTCCTCAACTTGACGACGCATGCCAGTCAGGGAATATCCGTCAGGATAAACGCCCGGACCACGTCCATACTTCGTCGCTACGAATACAGGCTGTGCTTCCTTTCGTACAAAGTCACCGATCCAGTGTTCGCTTTGCCCCGCTCCGTAAACATTCGCCGTATCGAAGAAATTGATTCCTGTTTGAATCGCTGTCGCCATAGTCGCGTTAGCATCCGCAACGGAGACTGGCCCAAAATCTCCCCCAAACTGCCAGCAACCTAAACCGATTTCACTGACTCGTATTCCGGTATTACCGAGTTGTCGGTATTTCACGTCTCAATCTCCGCAGCTAGCAAGGAACCAATAGGCTGATGTTCTAAACCGAACCGCGACAACTTTCCAGCCGATATGCCCGAGTCCATCGTTTCTCCGGGCCGTAAAAAGTGCGACCCCGAAGCCTAGGAGTTTACTACGCGCCTTAAAATCCAATGATCAGCGGTATTATTCACCGCCTGAAAGAAGAGCCAACGCGGACTATCTTGCCTATGTGGCAGAGGATACATTAGGAGGGATTGTACCACAGCTAGCAGGCAACCTAGACAGAAATTATTGATGCAGGTGAATGATGAGTTTGCTAACCATAGTTTTGGGATCGGCGGTCATTCTGTCGATTGCCTACCTCACCTATGGACGTTTATTAGCCCGGCTATTTCGCCTGGACGAAACTTGTACCACACCGGCTGTCGAATTGCGCGATGACATCGACTATCAACCGCTGAATGCATCCTCTTTGCTTCCCCAGCATTTTTCAGCGATTGCAGCCGCTGGCCCGATTGTTGGGCCGATCGTGGCAGGACTCACCTTCGGCTGGCTTCCGGCGCTGTTGTGGATACTGATCGGTTCCATTTTGATCGGTGGCGTTCATGACTTTACAGCCCTAGTTGCCTCGATCCGGCACAGAGCGCGTTCGATCGCCGAGGTGGTCAACGAGCACATGAGCCGCTTATCCTACCTCTTGTTCCTAGCTTTTATATGGATCGCGCTGGTCTATATCGTGGTCGCTTTCACAGATGTGACCGCAGGTAGTTTTGTGGGTGTGGCCCAAGAGGCGAACGGCAATGTACCTGGAGCTGCGATAGCAGGTTCATCGTTTTTGTACTTGATCCTACCGATCGTCATGGGATTGGTGGTACGTTTCGCGAAGATCCCCATGAGTCGGGCCGTGATTTTCGCCCTGCCTTTAGTGGTCGTCGCTATTTTGGTCGGCAAGTACGTCCCTATCGACATGCAAGCCTGGCTCGGATTGGAATCGGTGGGGGAAGCCCGCAAGGCTTGGTCCGTGCTGTTGCTGCTGTACTGCCTGATCGCAGGCGTCATCCCTGTGTGGTTGCTGCTGCAACCGCGAGGTGAATTGGGTGGCTACTTTTTATATGCAGCTCTGGCGATTGGTGCGATTGGCTTAGTTGTCGGTGGAGGGACGATACAGTATCCCGCTTTTCGCGGCTGGGCAGTGGAAACCAAGGGAACGACTCAGACATTGTTTCCGTTCCTCTTCATCACCATCGCTTGCGGTGCCTGCTCGGGCTTTCATTCTCTGATTGCATCCGGCACCACCTCAAAACAGCTCAAGAAAGAGACAGATGCTAAGGTCGTCGGTTACGGAACGATGCTGCTAGAAGCCATGGTGGCGATCGTATCTCTCTGCTGCGTAATGTCATTCGCACCTGGCAGCACCGAACTCAATGGCGATCCGAATCAGATTTATGCGCAAGGCATCGGAAACTTTGCCCAAGCGATTGGCATACCGCGTGAAGCAGCGATTACTTTTGCTCTCTTAGCCTTCACCACTTTTGTATACGACACGCTGGATGTCTGCACCCGTCTGGGACGCTTCATCATCCAAGAGCTGACGGGACAACATAATTGGTTTGGTAAAACACTCGGCACCGTACTAACCGCTGGTATTCCGATTTTCTTTATGCTGCGACATCCATCGGATGCCCCGCCGCTGTTCAGGACATTTTGGAATCTGTTTGGAGCGAGCAATCAGTTGCTGGCCGCTCTGACCCTCCTGGGGATCACAGTTTGGCTATGGCGTACCAAGCGAGTGTGGTGGGTGTGGGTGGTTGTTGGCTTACCGACCTTATGGATGTATACGATGAGCATATGGGCACTTTCCATAATGACGCTGCCAAAGCTCTTTGGCAGTGAGCCTCCATCGTTCCTGCAAGACCCGGTTCCTTATGTCGGCTTGACCCTCTTGCTGCTGGCCCTAGTGATGATGTTCGAGGCGATTCGAGTCCTTTTCTTTTCATCCCCTCCATCATCAGCGTCTCCGCAGACTCAAATAGCAGGTGCCGCTTAGGGATTTGCGGGATTTTAATGG
>JAUMAI010000820.1:0-1941 GCA_032116775.1 Pirellula sp.
CTTGAATCTACCCGCAAGCAGGCCCTGCGCTGAGAAAAACCCCATCAGGCTGGTGAACGCGTACCGATGTGGAGCGGTCGCCAAGCACACAATTCAGTGGTACAATGCCAATCAAGCAGACGTTTTAAACCAACGCTGTAACGGGAGTGCCCTCGATAGTAAGAAGGATTTTGCACGCTTTGATGCCTATTTATCTTGATCATTGCGCTACGACGCCTCTCGATCCTGTAGTTCTGGATGCGATGTTGCCGTTCTTTCGAGAGGCCTTTGGTAATCCAGGTACGCCTCATCCCGCAGTTGGTGGTGTTGTTCAACGGGCGATTCGCCAAGCTCGCGAGCAAACTGCGGAGTTGATCAACTGCCTTCCCAATGAGGTTGTTTGGACAAGCGGTGCGACAGAGGCAAACAATTTAGCTATTCTTGGGCATGCCGAGGATGTTCCAACCAACAAACGCCATATAGTTACCCAGGTCACGGAGCATTCAGCGGTTTTAGAGCCCTGCCGATACCTTGAATCAAAGGGGTGGTCTGTG
This sequence comes from Pirellula sp., assembly GCA_032116775.1. GTDB lineage: Bacteria > Planctomycetota > Planctomycetia > Pirellulales > Pirellulaceae > JAFLCP01. Next base: position 534 of record JAUMAI010000820.1, read on the forward strand.
ACCTACTTACCTGTTGATTCTGAGGGCGTAGTAGATACTAATCAACTTGACGACGTAATTACTCCCGCAACCTCCCTCGTGTCAATTATGTGGGGGAACAATGAAATTGGAACACTGCAACCGATAGAACTGATCGCTGAGATCTGTGAGAAGCGAGGGGTAGCATTCCATTGTGATGCTGTTCAGGCAGCAGGCAAAGTTGTCATCGATCTTCAATCGGTTCCGATTTCAATCCTATCTCTTTCAGCTCACAAATTTTATGGACCCAAGGGAATTGGTGCCCTATTCGTTCGCAACTTGGCCAAACGTTTCCACATCAAGCCACGCGTATTTGGTGGAGGCCAGGAAGCAGGGTTACGCGCTGGAACACATAACGTTCCAGGAATAGTTGGAATGGGAGCGGCGTGCACAATAGCCCTCAAGAACCAATCGCAATGGTCATCGCATACGCAAAAACTCCGAGACAAGTTTGAAGCATTGCTGCTGGGAACTCTTGCAGACATATCAGTCAATGGCAGTACTACGCGTAGGCTACCTCATGTAAGTAACATTAGCTTTCATGGCACAGACAACGAAGGACTACTTACCATGATCCCCGACATCGTAGCGAGTACGGGTGCGGCGTGCCATGTCGCGGATTTTTCTCCCAGTCATGTCCTTACCGCAATAAACAAATCCAGAGACTCCGTTGCCTCTTCTTTAAGATTCGGATTCGGTAAAGACAACACCGATGAGGATATTCAGTTAGCAGTAAAACTGCTCGTCTCAAGCGTTCAAAGCTTACGAACCGAGGTTTGATAGCTGTCTCAGACGATGAGCCCTTCTCGGTGCTGTTCCAAATACGCACGCATTTCTGGGGTCGGCTCGCGTCGGAGCTTCATATCCGCAGTTATTCCTAAGCATAGCTTTTCAAACGTTGGAATTCTCTCGCTCATCTGAATCACTCCACTCGGCTTAAAGGTAATCAACTGCGAGTCGAATAGAGCGTCTAGCGTGGCGACAAGTGGCAGTCCATTGTTTGGATCAAGTCGTTCGCTGTCATTGCACACACGCCATGGCTTAATGTGCGACGCACGTACGACTAAGCTAGATCCCGTCACTGCACATCGATAATTCCACCCAAATAGTACAGATTTCCGAAAAGCACCTTGTCCTATACGTGCCAGAATTAGCTGCTCTTTACTCGTACCCATTGAGCTGCCCGAACCCAGCATCGACTTTACATCTTCTTCTACTTCCTCAGGTGAAAAACTGTCTGTGGAAATGGTATTTCCCTCAATCCACTCAGTAAGACCGTACGTCGCCGGTGCGGCTCGATAAAAAGGCTTGTCAGGAGTTGAGTACTCAATATCGACATTAATGGATTTGCGGCTAAGCTGTATGGCCAGCGCGTTGCAAGGGTCTTTTG
>JAUMAI010000820.1:1951-3173 GCA_032116775.1 Pirellula sp.
TCTTTTGCGCCAAGCCTGTAGAATCCTTTGCTCACAATCAGGTCATGAATTTCCCGAACATGGGCCGGACCACCAAGCTCAGCAAGCACTTTGCATGCTGCCTCGTGAATGAACATTCTGACCTCACAACTGGCAAATTAGACATCCATCTTCGCGTCCAGGATCATCCTCAAATTCAACATCGGTGAGGATCTGGACAAGTTTCGTAGACTTACGTTTCTTAGCTTTTCTTTCTTCCCATTGTCTTTCGATCGCCGCCATTCGGTCGGGTTTCTCTAGCTCCTCAAGCGATTCATCGCCACACCAATAAAATGCGCTACCCTCGGTGTTATACTTCATTTGGTCATACTCGTATGCCTTTGCTTGCTCAAACAAATCCGGATACGTTTGCTTCAATCGCACCCATTCAATCTTTTGCTGATAGAAGCAAAAAAAACAGCCGGATCGGGTTCTCCCCCATTCAGTGTACTTAGGCAACCCTAGCCCAGAATCCTGCAAAATACGGATGATATCTTCGTAGACTAAGCCGTCTTCGCGGAATGGAAAAACCGTGGTTATGTTGGGCTTAGCACTAATGAACCCAGATCGACTTTCATCGGCCCGAAGCCCGATGTAGTTCACAACAGGATCGTCGCCAATCCACTGTTCGAAGGGCTTCAGCTTTAGATTTTTCGTGCACCAGCGGCGCATATTCGAAGGAATCATGCCTCTGTATACCTTAAGCCAGTGGTCAAATCCACGATCTGGATTACTCTTCAAAATTGGCTTGCCGAGAATTGCTTCTAGCCGATCAAGATACTCATATGTCTCGTCTAGTTCCTTGAATGTATCATGGAATATATATTCCATGTCAGGGACCCGATCTCTCATGTAGATGGCAAGCGCGGCGCTGTCCTTTCCGCCTGAAAGGCTAAGTATGTGGCGAAGTTCTTTCATTATTCAAATCCTTCCAATCTAAGCCAGTAGCTCAATTGATCCCAAATTAGTGAAGCCAATCTCTCCGATCTCGCATGCACAACATCCGCGTTCCAATCTCCGCTGACTTGAGCGATATCGGAAATAAAGCCGTTATAACCAGAGTCGACCAAGTCCTGAAGATTCGCAGACGTAAGACCCCTCAAGTCAACCTCACCTGAGTCCATGTAACGAACAATCTCCAGCGGTGAAGAGATTGCTTGATAATAGATTCGCTTTTCCACCCAAGCTCGTTGATCTGATGGTT
>JAUMAI010000821.1:0-6310 GCA_032116775.1 Pirellula sp.
TGGGTACTGGCTCAAGTTTACTAGATCGAAGTGGATTACCTGAAAAAACGAGGAGTGATGCATCATGACCCAGCCTAGCGGTGATTTCTTGGATGCACGTCGTAAGGCTTTGGAAGAATCGTTCTTTGCGGATAAAGATTACCGGCTTTTGCAATCACTCAGAAACGAACTGCATGATCTGGAAGAGCGTCGTCAGTTAGCCCACGTCTCATCGATTCTCAACGAGAAAGTGTTACAGGATCTCGTCGACTGCGGCATCCGAGCAGAGACCTTGGCTGCGGTACGAATGATACCTTGGATTGATGTCGCTTGGTCTGATGGTGACGTATCCGCGGAGGAACGGGCTGCGATTTTAAAGGCGGCTCATGACGTTGGAGTGAAAGAAGGCACCGCTTGCCACAAGACCTTAGAAGCTTGGTTAATGACACGGCCCGATGAGCGATTGATAGATACTTGGAAGGCATACATGGTTGAGTTGGCCAAGATGATGCCAGCGGACACTATGGTAACTTTCCGTGACGAATTGATTGAGCGACTCAACTCGATTGCTAGTGCCTCTGGCGGCTTTTTGGGTTTTGCAAAAATATCGAAATCTGAAATGGATTGCATCGATAAGTTAACGAACTTTCTCCACGAAACCCCAACAAAATAAGTGACTGATTGAGGCAGTGAGTTCATCAAGGCCGTTCGAGGGCCAACTTCGAGAAGTTGAGCTATCGAGCGGCCTTAATTTTTTGGCCATGTTTGGTTGGCTAAAATTTCTTACCGGACTTTTTTTCCCTCGAGTTCTCGAAGCTGCTGAGCAAGCCTGAAGGATGTTGGCTTCGCCTCCCACTGTTTGGGTTGGTTAGTGCTCGGGAAGCGGTACTGGAAATACTTCATTATCGATTGTTTCTTTTTGCAAGACTTCTTTAGCCCGTGCAATCAGATCAGTACGCTCATTTGATAAATCGTTTTGTTCGCCTGGGTCTCGGCTTATGTCATAGACTTCCCAAGCTTGAGGTTTTTTCGTTTTTAGTCCTTGCTTGATAACTTTGAAATCTCCTAGGCGGATTGCGATTTGTCCTCCATACTCTGGAAAAACCCAGACCATGGGGCGTTTACGCTCAAAGCGCTCTCCCGTTTTGAGTGACGGGACAAGGCTTTCCCCATCGAGCTCCGCTGGAGGCTTTATGCCGGTAGCTTCGCACAGTGTTGGATACCAATCCGCAAAATAACTTGGCTGGTCCGTCTGGCTACCTGCGGCGATATTCCCGGGCCAATGAACAATGGTGGGAACGCGAATTCCACCTTCATATAAGCTCCCTTTATATCCACGTAAGCCAGCTGTGCTATTGAAGAAAGCGGCGTCAAAACCGCCGACGTGAAATCTGTTATCGCTGGCGTGTGCATGTGTCGCGCCGTTGTCAGAAGTGAAAACGATTAGTGTCGAGTTAAGAAGATTTTTGTTTTTTAGTATTTCGACAACTCGTCCAACATAACTATCTAAATCCGAAACCATGGCGGCATAGGCTGCACGTGGGCGAGGATGAGGCAGATAGCCACACTGCCCTCGATAGGGTACATCATCCCATGCAGCGGGAAAGCGTTGCAGTGAATCTTCAGGCGGGTGCATGGCGACATGCGGTTCGATAAAAGGAAGATACAAGAAGAAAGGTTTATCCCCCTGCTCTTTTAGAAATTGCTCAGCTGCCTGGAGCATTTCTCGTGGAGCGTATTTTTCACCAAGCCAATCGCGAACCTTGATCTCTCCCTCAGGTTGTTTTTTGTGTCCGGGGATCGGAGAAGTATTTAAAGGGATCTTTTCGTGATTGCGCCACAAGTGGGCCGGATAATAACTATGGGCAACTGCTTGGCAATTATAACCAAAGAATAAATCAAAACCTTGGCGATTTGGGTCGCCGGTGGAACCAACTGAGCCAAGTCCCCATTTTCCAAAGGCGGCTGTTCTATAGCCCGCTTGCTTAAAACACTCAGCCAGGGTGAAAACGGAATCGGTGATTGGATGTTGGCCCTCAGTGAATTGCGGAAAACGGATTTTCGCTTGCTGGTTGCCACGTATTTCTGCGTGACCTAAATGTTTTCCCGACAACAGAACACATCGCGATGGCGCACAAACCGGCGCGCCTGAATAATGCTGGGTCAATCTCATCCCATTTCGCGCGAGGGAATCTAAATGTGGAGTCGGTATCTTTTTTTGACCGAAGCAGCCGACATCACCCCAACCCAGATCATCGGCGAGAATAAAAACAATATTGGGAGGCGATGGCTTTACCGCTTCACCTGCGGAGAGTGTAGAGGTAAATGCTAAAAGAGAGCAGTAAATACTCACGAGGCAGATTAAGACCCCATCACTGGATCGATTCAAAATCGGCCTTAGAAAGCCAAGTAACTCGCTCATCCGAAAATCCTGAGTGTTGTAAGGCGATATAAATGATTCAGGTTAGAAGCCGCGACTATTTAGTAGGTGGCTTTAACTTGGTAATGAGATAATTGGTCACCGAATCATGTTTAACTCCAGGTGCACCTGGATAGGCTAATTCACAATTTACTTTCACCGATTGGCATTTTTCTTGTAGCTTGACACCGAAATTGGCTGAATGGGTTGGATCTTTCTCGGCTTGTCCGAGCGCAGGTGGTTTGCCATAAGTTAAGTAAATTGCTGGATCATCTGCACTGACGAGTTCATATGGAGAGTATTTTGCGATCCATGGTGCGATCTTTTCCCTTTGGGCTAGAAAAGCTTCAAATGGACTGCTTCCCGGTGCTGCTGTAATTCCGAAAGCATGAGCGCCATATTTACTGTTCGGGATCCATTCTTTCATTTGTTTGGGATCTAGAGAAGTTTGGGCACCGATTACCGCTGCGCAGAGAACCCGGGTCGATTCCCGCGCAATTAAGTCTGGGCTAGAAGGTTGTGCCATGTCATCATGAAATGCTAACCAAAGGCTCGTGCATGCTCCCGCGGAGCTTCCGGCCGCAGCGATTCGTGATTTATCGATATTCCATTCGGTAGACTGGCTGCGAACGAATTGAAGGGCCCGGGCAGCATCCTGCAGTGGAGCTTTAACAGGCGGTGTAATGCCGGCCTCTTTCGCTTGCGTCGTATACCGATAATTGATGGACACGACTGAAATATTTTCTGCGAGCAAGCGTTCGACTTCAACAACGCGCGTCACTCGATCTTTATCACCGCCGGTCCAGCCCCCACCATGGACGACGAAAACTAGAGGTGTCGGTTGTGAAGACTCTGCTTTCCAAAAATCCAGCCGATGACGAGGATGCTCTCCATACGCCACGTTACTTAAGGTTGGTTGAGGAAAAGCGGGTGAGGTTGGATTGGTGTTTTTTTCTTTGGCGGGCTTGGTCTGCGCTTTCTGCTCTGCCGAAACAAACGGACTGAGACTAAAAGAAAGAGAAATGGTTAGGCAGATGGAGGAGTATAACTTACACATATAGGCTCGCGCAAAGGATAATGAGTGAATCACAAATCATTGTGAGGTATGGGATACTCGTTAAGTTGCCCACGTACGAACTGGGCGGCTTCGCATCAAATTGGCCTCACTGTCATTCACAAATTCTTCTTTGATGGGATCAATGGTAAGTTTCCGATTGAGAATCCAAGCGATTGCCGCAGCATGACAAGCTAGGTGCGATTTGCGCATCACCTGCTCATTGGCTACTGTTTTTTCGCGAGAGCGAATGCAATCGAAGAAGTTGCGGGCATGAGCCGTGACATCTAAGCCAACAACCCGTTTGGTCGAATCAGGAACTTCTTTTTGAAGTTTTTCCGGTGTGGCAACGATCTCGCCGGAGTCGCCCGTTTCTACAGTTCCCTCTTCACCGATGAACCGGACCGGGCAAGTTCCCAGTCGAGTGATGTAGTGTGGGGAGCGATCGCCGAATGGCTGCGCTAGGAAGTCTATGATGAGTTTGACGCCATTTTGATAGGTACAAACAATTTTATCTGCAAGCGGTTCGTAATCGATGGGGAGTGTATCATCCGCCTGATTGGCCCATTGGCAAAGGTCGACGGTATGGGCTCCCCAGTCAAGCAGTCGAGCACCTGAATCGAAATCCCATTGGCCTCGCCATTTACCATCGCAGTAGGCTTGGTTGAAGGGGCGCCATGGTGCTGGACCTAGCCAGAGATTCCAGTCTACGGTGTCGCGATTTGGGACTGGTTGTCCCGGTAGCCAATTATTTTCCAATACAGGTATATACACAGAAGCATGCATCGTTTGGAGTTTTCCGAGTTTGCCATCGTGAACCCATTTCACTGCTTGCTGGAAATTGGGGACGCTTCTGCGTTGCGTGCCAGCCTGAAAAATACGTTTTTCTCGGTGGATAGTCTCCGCGAGTTCTTGGCACGTAGCGATGGTAATACCACAGGGCTTTTCGCTGTATACATCTTTACCTGCTTGAGCAGCGAGGATAGAAGCCGGCCCATGCCAGCGATCGCCCGTGGCAATTAGCACCGCATCGATATCCTTTCGGTCGAGTAATTCTCTAAAGTCTCGATACAGTTGACAGTCCCGATTACCGTAATGCTCGTCCACAAGTTTTTTACCAGCATCGCGTCTGGTAGCTTGCACATCAGCGATAGCAACGCAGCGCACATCTTGGAAGGGCAACATCGCTTTAAGGTCATAGGTGCAACGTGGGCCGATACCGATGACTCCCAGCGTTATTTGTTCGTTTGGGGACGTTGAGCTTTCGCGACCGAGTACCTTGGTGGATATTAAACTTGCTGCCGCGGCAGTAGTCGAAGCTGACTTTAAAAAGGATCTGCGAGTTTGGGGCGGATTTGTCATAGAGCGATGGCCGATTAAATGAGTGGGGATTCTTGAGTGGAATGCGCAGCGAGTTGAAGTTCAGGAATCTGCATTAAAGCTCTTTTATTAGAAGATCTTTGTATTGCACAATCGAAGTCGCATTTCCATGTATTTGTACCGCAATGATTCCAGATTGGGGAATATTCGGTTCGGTTTCTGTGTAGTCAACCGTTTGCACCCCATTGAGCCAGAGCTGGATACGAGGACCGTTAGCCAGGATGCGATATTCATTCCACTGCCCCACAGGTTTGGCCGCCTTGGCCAATATGTCTGCGGAAGGTTTTGCCAGGATCTTGTTGCGGCGGCTTTCGTCATAAAGTGCGCCGTCATATCCAGCTCCCAGATCAGCTTGGTAGCCAGAAACCTCATGATGATTGGGGATCCGCTTGGTACGGAACTGAATTCCACCGTTAACAAAACCTTCTGTTCCCTGAAGTTTCCATTTCACGGTTAGCTCGAAATTGGAATATTCTTTAGTGGTAGCGAGAAAGTCATTTTTCTCTTGTGTTTTGGCCAGAGAGCCGGCAGTCAAGGCTCCATCCTCAATGCGCCATACGCTCTCGATATTCCCTTCCCAACCTGTGAATGTTTTGCCATCGAATAATTTGATGGGCTCGTCGGCTTGCAAGCTACAAGAGAGAAGAGAAAGCGTCATAAATCCCAGCGTCAGGTATCGCATCATGGTAGGGGCTCGGTCGTAGGGAGAAGTTGTTAAGGGGTTTTGGCATTTGTTAATTGTCTTCTGCGTTACCGCGATTCGTTAAGAAGTCGACGCGGTAAAGAACATCGGCTGTCTATTTTGCAATAAACGACGTTCATTTGCTATGAGATTTCTTGGAAAGATCGATGCCAGTGGCATTGAAGTGTGTTTTGAGCCTTTCCGAGGAGATGGGCTTTGCCCGTCTCCTTGGAACTCTTGGCTTGGCTAGCGGTCCATGAGTTCGTCGATACGGCGAAAGCGATATCGAAGCGTCGCTTTAATTGAAACGACTGCGGGTATCGATGAGAGGGCATGTCGTTGATGGTGTTACCGATGAGATGGGATCTACCCGTCTCTTCGGAACTCATGGCATAGCTAGCTGACCATGATTATGCCGACACGGCTAAAGCCATGTCGGCGAAGCGTTTCGAGTGCGCTTACTGCGTTTGATCCCGCATCTTAATTCAGCTTTGTGATGAGGCCGCAATCGGAAGATTGCGGAGAAAAATATCTCTCCAATAATCATGGAACAGCCGCATTAGCTTCAATGAGGCCGCAATCTCGCGATTGCGGAGTCAAGCTGATTTAGCTTGAGCTTTATCGAATAATTCTCTTCAATAAGGCCGCAATCTGTGGATTGCGGAAAATGTTTAAAACAGCGATCTGAAGACTTAGTCATGAGCTTCAATTAGGCCGCGATTCCGAAATCGCGGAAACAACTAAAACCCTAACACCCTGAATATTTCTGTGCACGCTTCAATGAGGCCGCAATCAT
>JAUMAI010000822.1:0-14385 GCA_032116775.1 Pirellula sp.
AATTTGGTTAAATTAAATGCTTAGGATGTCAACTGTGACTCAACTCAAGTCAGCTGACTAAAATGGAAGTCTTTTTAAATGTGTCAGCAGATACCCTAAAGAGAAGCCTAAGCAAATAACAGTTATACTATCGATTTATAAGTTACAACTCAATCCATGTAAAAAACTCACTCCAATTTACGCAGGTTGCTTCAAGACAAGCGATAGCTGCAGTTGGGAAGGGAGTCTCACGGTCTGTGAATCGATTCACCAGTTCAAACAGGCCTGGATTGTGCGCTACAATCAGAAGTCGGTGAATTTCTGCAGTGACCTGTGAGCAGATCGTTATCAGCGATTCGGGCGACGCATGATAGAGGCCACCATAGCTCTCAAGCGGAATATCGCTATCGATGGCTTCTGCAACTAACCTCGCAGTTTCGCTGGCACGACAAGCAGTGCTACTGAGAATAAGATCAGGCACAAGATTGTTTGCGAGTAACCACTCTCCCATTTCCGGAGCAGCCCGGAGTCCACGCGGTGCCAAGGGGCGATCGTGATCGGAGATGTTGGCGTTATTCCAACTACTTTTCGCATGTCGCATTAGAAGCAGTTGTTTTGATGAGCCTTCCATAGAGTCACTTCTTAAGCTCTGTTTTAGAATCGGATGCCTTATTTAACGTCCCGACGATTTGCGTATCTCCCAGAACTCTGGGGGAAGGGAGCGAATGTGCAGGTCGCGCTGCGGGTAAGAGATGGAGATTTGGTGTTCACCAAATCGCTGATAAATAGTCGTATGTAAATCATGGGTCGTTGGAAGTCTTGCTGCAACATCGGCCACAAAGCCACGAATTGTAAAGGTAAGAGCGCTATCGGCAAACGCTTCGAAGGTTACTGTTGGTTCAGGATCTCGTAGGATGTTTGGGTGCGAACGCACAATTTCCTCAAGCAACTTAGTTACCTCTTCGGTATCGCTTCCATAGGCCACACCAACCTGCAGAACGAGCCGATTGGTAGCATCTGAGAGCGTCCAGTTCAGGATTCTTCCCGTCACCAAATCTTTATTAGGGACGATCAGTTCCTTGCGATCCCAGTTCACGATCGTCGTTGACCGCATCCGAATTTTCGACACAACTCCACTGGTATCACCAATGGTGATCACATCACCGACACGGATTGGTTGTTCGAACAGTACGATTAATCCACAGACAAAATTGGCGAAGATTTCCTGTAATCCAAACCCTAGGCCCACGCCGAGGGCTGCGACCAGCCACTGAATCGAAGACCAGCGAAGACCGAGCGAAGCGAGCACCACAACAACACCTAGAATCAATATAGCGTAACTGGATATTGAGGTTATTGCATATCGCATCGCCTTATCGAGCGGTAGGTTTTGCAAGAGCGCGATTTCCATCAAACCGGGAAGATTGCGGCTGGCAATAATCGTTAGGACGACAGCTGGAATGGCAATAACAATGTTGGCTAAAGTTATCGCGACTCGTTCCTCTGGTGTCGTACCATCGACGGTCCATAAAGTTACACTCTCAAGTATGGACAATGCAGGTAAGATACCCTTCCAGACAATACCGATTCCAATAATCGCCATAACGAACACACAACTTGTTACGAGTCGGCGTGTCTGATCATTGATCGTGGCAATATCGACCGTAGATTCCTCAATGGGAAGAGAGGCCAAAGATTGAGGGTCTTTTTTGGCTGCTTCCTCAAGACGCTGTTTGGCTTGTTGAATCATGAGCTTTCTGCGACTTAAAAGCAACCAACGCATCAGCAACCCATGAACCACGATCAAACCGACCAAAGTCCACATCGATGCGTGGAGCGTCAAGGCAATTCGCTCGGCAGTGTAATGGAAGCCGATAAAGCTTAAGCAAGCTAACAGAATCGGAGCGACCACCATCGTGGGATACCACAGGTATTTCAGTCGATCGGTCCAGCCGCCGCGATGTTCGCTAAGGAACTGAGTCAGTACACCGCCGTTGAGACGGAATACACGCGCCAGAAAAATCGAAAGCAAAATCATCAGGACGATAAATAGCATTCTCCCTATCGATTCATCTCTTCGAGAGCTTGCTAGTTCATCAAAAAATACAATAGCCACTACCAAGGGAATACCGAGATCAAGCCACCAACGCAAATTTGCTCGTAGTAGATCTGTACCAACTTTGGGCCAGTGCAAATGGCAGATGGCCAAGCCCATTGGGCGACAGATTTGCCGCAATAGTTCGAGAGAAGCCAGGAAGCGACTTCCTGCCAAAAGACCTACACCGAGTGAGCTTACAAAAACAGAATCAAGATTTGCGGTTCGCAATCGCAATCCCATAAAGGCCAACACGATTGGAAATGGGGCCGCGATTAGGATCGTAAGTACAACGGCACGTAATGTTGGTAAAAAGCTATTGTTGGCTCGTTTGTTTACTTGTTCGCCTAAGTTGCTCAGTAGACGCCGCATTCGACTCTGGTAAACCAAAAGAGCGAATACCAAACTAAAGATGATCACATATAACCATGGCTGTGCGCGAAAGTCGTCTAAGCAATGGGTACCCACAGCATACCAATTGCGATAATCCACAAAGAATTGAAAGGCCTGCCAAGCGTTTTTAAAGTCCGATTTGTCCAGAGTTTCACTGGATCGGATCCACAAGATATGTTGATCGATGAAATTGCGATATTGCTCGCTGAGCCGAGCTAATTGTTCCTTCGAATCTGCTAATTGCAGTAGCTCATTGTAGTAGCCATCGGTTTCCGCACGCATGCCGGAAAGCATGCGTGATTCTTTTTCAAGAATCTCTGAAGTTTGCAAAACGATATTATCGTTGATTTCTTCCGGTTCACCATGGATTTCGGCAAAAATGAGATTCTTGTCGCGTTCGATTGCAGTCAAGTCAGCTCGTCTATCCTCAAGATCGAAAATCAAGCTGTCTGCTATTTGCATTTCATTTTGATGTTTTCGTATCTGAGCGCGTAGAAGATCTGGCTCAGGTAGTTCCTTCCTCTGTTCGCGGAGAATTAATCCAACCCAGCTATTGAAGCCCCCCAAATCCTGACCGGGTTGAGGTTTGATCCGAGATTCCATTCGCTGAAATCGATCATTCCATTGCTCAAACTGCAATTTGGCTGCAGCTAGTTCACTTTGTAGTGTGGCTCTCTTACGCGTTAGTTCCAGCCAACTTTGAGCCCGCGCGAGCAGACTTTCCGCTAGAGAGTGTAAAACTGGAGGTGAACTGTCTCGCAGCGATTTAGCTTCAGCCAAGGCTAACTCAATGCCTAATTTACGACGTTTATTGATGACGTCTGAAAGACGCTGTGTTTCCGTTTTCAGTAGCGTCTCGCGCTGTTGCGCCTCGTCACGTCGAATAGGCCATAGCTCATTTTCGGCGTCATACGCTCGCTGCTCTTGTTCGATAGAGAGTCTTTCGGCAATCGCTCTCTCCCGTTGTACTTTGAGCAGGGCTATCTGGGCCTCGCGAATGAGGGGATGTAATGCTTCATTCGGAGGTGTATTGGTGGATCGATCGAGTTGGTCGATTTTCTCGCGAAGTGTCGCCAACAGCGTTGGAAATTCTTTGCGACGTTTGTCTCGCTGATTGATGGTTTCTTCAGCTTTGGAACGCTGGCTATTAACACTTTGCAGTTCACTCTGCAGCGTTTGGAGTTTCCGCTCTAGTTCAGCCAGTTCAATTCCTAGATTTAAATTGCTGTTAGAAGTTGACGGAGCAATCTCCGCTGCGGCTTTCGCCAGTGCAAGCCGTTCTTTTTCAGCGGCAATGGCCAGTGGCGCTTGCTCGGCGAAGGTCGTCCATTCTTGTCTCACTTTTTCGACATCTGCAAACGCCTTGGTCTCGACCGCAAGCTGTCGATAAAGTTCAATCAAGGTCTCCTTGATCTTAGTATCTAACTCGGTATTGGCCTGCAATTGAGTCAGGCGATTCTCAATGGCTTCCAAGGTCCAGGCATTGGGTAGTTCGGATGTTGAGTTAGGCGGTTGTAGATTGAACCCAACGTTAGCTGGTGGTTGGGGTATGGGGTTGGGTGCGGCCGAGGGCTGCGCACCATTGGTCGTAAAGGGTTGCGGAGTTTGAGCGAGGGCGTGACTTACCAAGCCCGTACTAGGCTGGAGTAGTGCGAGCAGCAGCACAAGCAGGCGAAGCTGGATTGGCACAATAGTTTGCCGCAGCAAACTCGCGAACAGACGGCAACGTCTAACTAGAGCGGACTTCGAGACGAGGTTTCCGGTTGGTGTCGCGTTCCTATCGAGATGTATCTCACCAGACTTACTAACGCAAAGCCTGGATCGATTATTGCTGCATTCCATACATCACTCCATTTGAGCAAGCAATCTCCGACTGCTTCTATCTAACGCATGAAGCAATAACTGGCAACCCAGTGAACGGAGGGGCCCTATGGAACAGTTGAATGGCTTTGGGCAGTTTTGGAGGTTTAGGGAAATACGAGTGAAGGTAGCATTACGGGAGCTGTGGTGAAAGGAACGGCATCTGGAAGGTTCTCAGGTTTCCATTCCACAACGAGTTTCAGCCCATCGAGCTTGCTACCAGCTGGCTGAGCGGCGAGGTCGGGAAGCGGAACGACAAGTTCTAAAACGTCTTTGTCCAAGGTGGCTGGTAAAGCCGGGGCCGTAATACCCTGCGGTAAGCCTTGCCATTGGATGTTGGCAGTGCCACTGATCTCTTTCGCTTTGGTGATTCGAACCTTCACACCTTCTTTAGTTAGATTGCTATTCCATTGCCATGGGTTAGGTAAAGCTTCGGCAAGTTCGAGTTTGAGCGGCGACTTCACTACGATTCTAATTGGATACAACGAAGTCGTAGCCAGCGCTTTATCTTGGGCATCTTTCAGTGTCCATTTGATCGAAAACTGCAGATCATCTTCAGGTGTCGCTGGGGGAACGACCAATTCCCAAGTCAACCCTTCCGATATGGGTTTGGTAGCTGTCGTGTTACCACCAATTCGCAACGCACGCTTTACATCCTATGGCGAGTTTCCATCCTGAGGATTGGTTCTCGGTATATGTTGAGTTGAAACGATCTCGCCTTGAAACTTCCACTGTTTTTGCTCATCGTTGAGTGCCGGAATCTGCCAAGTGAGTGGAAGATTCTGTTTGGTTCCTGCTACGAGTTCCCAGGGTTGATTGGTATCGATATTCCACTGGGCATTGAGTAAGAGTGGAGCGGTAACTTGGCTAAAGGCAACAGACTGTTCCATCGCACCAAAGGCTTGGACTCGACGACCAGGGACAATTGCTTGCACGATACGAGACTGTTCGCCTGAGGGATATTTAGCCAAGACTGTAATCGAGCACGTTGCAGGCTGCGATGCGGCTGGTAGGCGAACTGGAATTAAGGCTCGTTCCTGGCTACCAGGAACTGTGATCACAGGTGATTCGGGAGCTACTCCTCCGGAGATATCCGTCGCGAGGGCTTGTAGTTCAATAGGTTCGAGAAAGCCTTGCCGCGGTATTTTTACAGGTAGCAAACCCCAGCCATGCAGTGAGGTCAAAATAACGTTGGCCTCGGTTTCGATGGGTAGCGGGTCATGGGTTGGCTGAGTCAAGACAAGCTCGAATTCCTCACCGCTGACGCTAACAGGTACCAACGAATCGACTTCGACTAGGACCTCGGCAATGCCTTGATCTCCCGCGAAACGTGCACGAGGATCTGTAGTGCCTGGGCGATCGTCGCCCTGCGCTAATTCACGTCGATCTAAGGCGCGAATTCGCACACGCGCATCGAGGTTGGAGGCTAAACGTGAACTCCAAACTTCAGCATCTAGAGGTTTGCCAGCACCAACATTAACGATGAAGCTCGCAGGTGTTCGGCCAGCGATTCTGCTTCTAACGACAGCCGGGAGCTTGGTAATTCGCTTTATTTTTCCAACGTTGGGTACGTCTTCTGATGGTAGGCTGTTGGAATCTAGCCTCTCCCAAACGCTGAGCAATGATCTGGTGCGACTTGTCTTAGGAACCGCACCGTTCTGTGCTGGTAGCGAGCTAAAAATATCTATCGCTTGATTGCTTGCTGAGGCGGTTTTCCCAGCAAGAGCAAAAAGAGGTGAGTTCTCTGCAGGCAGATTATTGTCAGAAGGTGTAGCGGAAATGGTTTTGGCCGTTGCGATTCGCAAACGGTACATGCTCGGCTGGGCCGAGAATGTAAGATCTTGCAGGATGACGCGATATACTCCCGATGTTTTAACTTGCCAGACGCAGGCGGCATCTCCATCAAGGCTGGAAAGTGGTCCACTGGAACTAACTTGCCGCTCTTGAGAATCAACCACACGCAGCAAAGGTTGGAAGTTTGCACCCAAGCGTCGAGCTTGGACATCCGTCATCAGCACATCACCTTCATTGAGCGTAATTTCTACAGCTTGGACTTGGTTTCCAGCAATGCTTCCTGAGATCGCCGCAGGTAAACTCTCGACCTTGCTCAGCATGGTCAGGTTGGGAAGCGTATCAACTGCCATGCGGCGCGGTGAGTCTACTGCACTATCTGTCCGGATTACGCCCCACACGTATTGAGAAGGTATTTGTTCGAGAGTGATTTCAAGCGTCGCAGCGTCTGGTGACACGGCGACAACTTCTTGTTTGGTCGCGATAGGTAAATGGAGGCGAATTGAAGAATCAAAGCCTCCACCCCGTATTTCGAATTTGGTTTTGCCCGACGATTGAAGGCCGAGCACGGAGACAGAATCCACTTTCAAGGGACTCTGGCCAAAGGTGATCTTTGCACAGCAGCAAGCGATACCGAAGAAAGCCACTAGAACGGCAGATAGGCAAGGCAAGGCAGGGTTGCGTTTAAAGTTCATGGCGAGTAATTCGAAGAAGTGGATTGGTGGGCATTGTCAGCGGTGAGTATACAAAAGAAAAAAGGTAGCTGACTCTAGTCTGAGCGAGCTACCTTTAATTTTCGAATACCTTTTTTACGACCAACTAGAAGAACTAATTGCCTCCAAACGGATCGTCTTCAGCTGGAGCAGGCGCTGGCGTTGCGCCTCCGTCAGATCCACCGAATGGATCGTCAGAAGCTGGCGCCGCTGGCTTCTCCGTTGCAGGAGCCGCTGGATCGTCACCGAAAGGATTGCTGTTTTCTTCAGCCGCAGCCGGTGTCGCTGGTGCTGCTTCGTCAACAGTTGGGGCTCCGTCGGCCATTTTCTCTGGATTAGCGAATGGATCGTTGTTGGCAACTTCTGGTTTGGTTTCAACCGGTGGAGGTGTTAGCTCCTTAGGTCTGACCATTTCCGCATCGCTCTTCTTCACAGTTTCATACTGTTCTTTCAGAATCTGTGCTTTGGTCGCTTGTGCAGTCAATCGAGCCTTGCGACGAGCCGATTCAATCAGAACACGGTTGGTGCCTTGTACTCTCGCCAACGCCTTACCAACTTCAACGGCGCGTTTGCTGTTGACTTCCAGTTTCGCGCCTTGTTCAAAGTCCGTCTTAGCCGCATCGTCCATTCCCATGGAGGATTGTACTAAGCCACGGAAAAAATAGACGCGTGGATCCTGCGAACCAGCAGTCACTGCGTCGTTGAAAAACTCTAAAGATCCCGTAGTGTCGCCTGCGAAGTAGGCGTGAACACCGCGGCCGTACAGCTCGCTGAGGACATCCTGAGCGCGACCGATCGAAGGGACAGATGACAATAATCCCAAAGTTAAAGCAGCAATTCCGTACCGGCGTACCATCTCCGGCTATCCTCTCGAAAAGAAAAGGTGTGAGTCTTTCAATACCGTCAGTCCTTTCATAGTAATTGGCCCAAACGGTAATAGCAACAAAATCACAGGTTTGCAGAAGTTAGTTAGCCGTTACAATCTGAGCAGTTCCGACGAAATGCCCCCCTCCTAAAGAAGCAGCCAATTATGAAGAATATCCTGGCCGTTCTACCCTTTGTTGCTCTGACCTTCTTGAGTTGGGGTGTTTATGGCCCACTCTTGCACGAAGGTAAGCATGCCATGCTGAATAGCAGTCTCCGCCCTTTTGTGGGGGTTGGGATTGCTTATTTCATTATTGCCGTGATCGTTCCCTTGGTGATGCTGCAGAAAGGTGAGAAGGGGTTTTGGTCTGTCGGCGGGACTCTACTTTCCTTTTTGGCTGGAAGCGTCGGGGCTCTTGGAGCTTTGGGGGTGATCCTGGCTCTTACCGCTGGTGGCAAGCCGGTGTTTGTAATGCCCGTTGTGTTTGGTTTTGCTCCAGTCGTGAATACCTTGGTAACCTCCTACCTTTCAAAGACTTTCGATCAAATCAATCCAAGGTTTTTGGCTGGTATTGTTGCAGTAGCCTTAGGTGCTGTTGGGGTTTTGATCTTCAAGCCTGCTCCGGCGCCAAGCCAACCGCATGCGGCTGTTGCCGAGCATGCCACGACCGAAAAAACAGAATCCAAGGAGACAGCGCCGGCCGAAGCTGTCAGCTCCGACGGAAATAAGAGTGAAGCAGAAGTAAAAAACGCGAGCGAGGGAGCGAAAGAAGTTGCTGAATCCTCGCACGGGAATGCAGTCAGCGAGAAGTCCGAAACAAGTTCGTTGAATCCAAAGGTTTTGGCAGCACTTTTAATGGCCGCCTTGTGCTGGGGATCTTATGGACCTTTCTTGCACATCGGGCAAATGAAAATGGGTGGCAGTCGATTGCGTCCTTTTTGCTGCGTTGGGCTCGCTTATTTTCTCATCGCGGTGGCAGTTCCTCTTGCCATTTTGTCGGCCTGGAATGAGCCGGGACAATGGACGGCTGCTGGCACACTTTGGTCGATTGCTGCCGGCACTGCTGGAGCACTGGGAGCGTTGGGGATTATTTTGGCTTTCAATTATGGGGGCAAACCGATTTACGTGATGCCGCTGATTTTCGGATTTGCTCCAGTCGTAAATACCCTCACGACTATGGCGACCTCTGGCACATTGACTGCCGTTAGTACGTATTTTCTCTGCAGTCTGGCTGTGGTCATTGCGGGTGCCGTGACGGTGTTGATCTTCGCACCAAAGCCCAAGCCGCACGCAGCCCCTGCTAAGTAACTGCAATGTCTAAGTCGTAGAACAAATGCCCTCCCAGTTCGCTGGAATCAATTCCGTGCAGACTGGGAGGTTTTTTTATTGGGCTTTTCGGTAGAGTGACCGGAAAACGGGAAGTTGATTGAGTCGGGTGCGACGCTCGAAATGGGTTCTATAATCCATGTCGTGTTCGGCGATCGGTTCTGGCACAAATTCCGGACCGACTAGTTTTGTGGCTGTAGCCAGCAACTCTACGGTGGACTCGTAGTACTCTAAGACATCTGTCCAGAAGTGAAGTTCGCCACCTGTCTTCAATGTTCGTTCGATATTGCGAACCATCGCTTCGTTGAGGACTCGACGTTTCTTATGTCTTTTCTTCCACCAAGGGTCGGGGAAGTAAACATGAACTTCATCGATCGAGAAATCTGGTTGTTCCGCCATCCAGCGTCCAGCATCTACGGCTAAGCAACAAGCATGATTAAGCCCAAGTTTAGTGAGCTTGGCTTGCGACATCTCCGCATACTTGCGTGCGAGTTCCAGCCCAATCAATTGCGTTGTGGGGTGTAGTTGAGCGTAGCGACAAAGGAATAGACCTTTGCCGCTACCTATTTCGACGACACGACGAGGTTGTTCGACGGGCGTGTCGATTGACGTCACTGCAGAATCGCTAGGCATTGGGCTCATTATTTTGAGTTTTCTACAATCCAGATGTTGCGGAAAGCAACAGGGTTTCCATGATCTTGTAAATAGATTGCGCCAGGCGAATTCGCTTCCCCTTCACGACCAGGAGTCGCTTTGGGGAAAACCAGGTCTTTATGAATGACAACGCCGTTGTGGCGAATTGTTGCTTTGGCATCACTTGTTTTTTTACCGCTGGCGTCATATTTGGCTGCGGTGAAATCTACATCGTATGCTTGCCATCGCAATGGAGGGTAGCACATATTGAACTTCGGTCTTGCGATTTGATAGATGCCCCCACACTCGTTGTTTTCACCGGACAAGCCGAAGGAATCTAGAATCTGTACTTCGTAACGGCTCTGTAGATAAAGGCCACTGTTTCCTCGTGCTTGACCTCGGCTAGAAGGCATAAATGGAGTGCGGAACTCCATATGCAAGGTGAAGTCATTAAACTTCTGTTTGGTAGCAACATTGACGTTTAGAAAACCTTCCTCTGTGACGCGTCCATTTTCCCAAGCAGAAGCATCTTTACCGTCGAAAAGGACGATTGCTCCTGCGGGAGGCTTCATGCCTAGAGTTGAGCTTTCTCGATTTACTTTTTGAAGAGTTCCAAGTGTATTTCCACTGGGGTCCTGTACCTTCAGAGTTTTGCCATCCACTAATAACTGGAACTCGTTGCCAACGAATTTGGCTGCTTCACCTTCCAGGGTTCCATCGCCTTCTCTTACTGACTCGTTTGGGTCGTAACCATCACCTGGTAAGCCACCTGGATAGCCAACGGCATGGAATTTGCCAGCACCATGAGCGATCACCTGTACTCCCCATGTCCGGCCGCTATCCGCCTCGATAACACCTAGATACTCTCCCTGGATTTTATAATCGAGACCTGCTTTCTCTGTGTCAACGAACGTTAGCTCTTCGGCCAACACAAGCGCTGTTGGTAGAGAGAGTGATGCAGTACTCAAGGCAAGAGAACAGGCCAGCGAAGCGAGTGGTCGCGAGAAGAGAATTCGATACATAGACGAACAACCTAATTATGATGCTAAAAAGGGATGCAGAACGGAACCTCTACAAGACTACCTTGCCAGCTTTGCTGGCTCAACGGCTCTTGTAAAAAACTGTGCCAACAAAAAAACGTCCCGAGGCCTTAGGCCTCGGGACGTTAGGATACCGATCTCTTCGGCTCGCGAAATCCATACGCGAGCTTCCGTCAGGATTATTGCTGAGCGTTGGCCTGATTCATTGAACCAGCGGCACGCAGGACGCCCTCTTCGACTGTGATTCGATAAACCAAGCCACGAGGAACTGCACGGCTTTGGACCATCACATGATCTTTGCCGGCGTAGTCTGCAATGCCTTCGATAGCCAACTCCAGAGCTGGGTTGCTTTCGACCGACTGAGCAAAACGCAAAACCTGACCTAATGCCACTGAAACTTCGACAGGTGTAACTTTGGTTTTGCCTAGCGAAGCGTTTTTGTCCAAGATCGATTTCAGCATATCTTCGCAGCCCTGACCCAAGGCAACAAAGAACGATTTGTCACCGGTTCCAATCACGATTGGCAATTCGTCACCCAACATTTTGCGAGCGTTCTCGTCATCGGGAACGGGTACGGAGACCGTGTGGAAGGTAACCCCTTGGTGCTTGTAAGCATCAAACTTGATCTGTGGAACTTCTGGGTTGTCCTTAACTTCGGCAAAGATACTCTTCACGTCAGCAGCTAACTGATTGCCGTCAGAAATTCGACCACCGAGAGCAACTCGAAGTTTTTCGCCATCGAGCATCACCGTTGCTCCACCATCAAACACTCCTTCTTCGACAGTCTTGGAAAGCAAAGCAAATAGCTTCTCAACGAATTCCGCGGCAACTTCTTTACCCTTGCCTTCGGGGATTTCATCATTTTCTTCAATTTGGCTTAGTGCCTGAGACTTAGCTGCCTCAAGGCTGGTGACAAATTGAGCACGATCTTTTTCTGCGATCGTGGTTCCGAATCGCATTGTGGCAGCCGCGCCTTCAACAGCGAAGCCTGCAAATTCCGTGGTTATTTCGTGCTGCTTTTCCATCTCTGTCGCCATTTCGGTGCCTTCTAAGGCTTGAACACCAAAATCGACATAGACTTTTTTGGATGATGAATCGATGTTCCAGCCAACCATTAGCTGATCCATTTCCTTCATCGATCGTTCAAGTTGAGCGATCGTCTGTTCTGCAGTTTCTTCCGCTTTCTCTTGGTCTTCTTCAGAAAGTTCTTCTGCCTGAGTTGCCATCGCTTGATCGAGTGAGCCTTGCAATTGCTCGACGATCATCGACTTCAATTCTTCTGGCAGATTCTTCATCATGAAGCGAGCAGAGATTTCGTATTGCTCTTCCATCTCAGGAGCGAGAGTGGTTGGATCGGCTGGCAGCTCTTCGAGCATTGCTTCATCCATAGCCACATAAAGCCAATCGCCGGACTTCTTGGCGAAGACGGTGTTGGCCCCAACTTCCATGGCATACTTGTCATCGCCTAAATCGTCTGGTTCACCAAAGGCTAAAAGCGCTTCTTTGAACTGATCGAAATCTTTCAGCGGAAGGTAAGCGACGAATGCCGGTGTTTCCCCTTGCATTGCAACGAGAACCCCAGCCGAACGTTCACGATCCAAACCTTGGCTGTACTGGTCCACCATGATGTTGACGAATCCGCCGATTTGCGGCGAACCAACAGCACGCATCAAGTAAATAATGTCGGGCTGAATGTTGTCGAGTTTGCCAACGTTCACCACGGCTACGGGCTCTGAAAAAATGGATTCAGCTCGCACCATGCTGACGACGGGGCTAACCAACGTCAATAAAGAAAGAACTCCCGCGCGGGGCAATGACCAAAGACCCATCCGTATCTCCTTAGTTCGCGTTAAAGACTTTGCTTAACCCCATAAAACTATTTCAGGTAATCGTTATACCTGCTGAATACTTCACAGGAAAAGGCAAGGCTCAATCCAAAAACAATTTTCTGACAAGACGATAAAATGATCTATTAATAACCTAGCCATACTTGATTCTCAGGCGATTAGCGATCGCCTCATAGTCTGGCAGCCCACGCAGTCCCTGAGTTCATGGCAATCGTCAGTTCGTGGCAATCGTCAGTGCAATTACTCAAATGAGTACGTACACCAACTGCTAGAGCGAGCCGTCATGCTTTAAGAAAGCTATCGATTCGAAAACTTCGAGTGCTCGTTGAGTGGCAAGCAAGCAAAGATTTCAGAGCAATTGCGTTTTCAAATGCACTTTGTTTCCACTCGTCAGTGGCCAATACTCTCCTTGCTTTCACCTTGTTTCGTAAAAAAGTAGAAAGAGTAAGGTGAAGGCTCTTAACCAGAGTCCATTACCTTTCGCGGAAAACGATTCGCCCTTTGGTCAAGTCATAGGGAGAGAGTTCGACTCGTACCTTATCACCAGGGACAATCTTGATGAAGTTTTTTCGCATTCTACCAGCCACGTGAGCCAAAACTTCGGTCCCCGTGTCCAACTGAACACGAAATCGAGTATTGGCCAAGGCCTGAGTTACCGTTCCATCTACTTCAAAAGCTTCTTCGTTTTTCGCCATAAATACTCAACTCGCGGGACTTTGCTGCAATCAGCCTTCAGGGAGAAAAGGGAAATCATCGCGCACTTTCAGGACAATTGCCCTTTCGCTTTGACACCTTGTGAATCAAGTTATACGTGGAAGCGGGGGATTTCGTCTACCAGTTCTTGGCTGATTCATCAAACCAGAACCATTCTCCTGCGACTTTCCAGCCCAAATGACGGAATCTAAAAGTGTCTCAATTTGTTTTTGTAGCTTGCCAGGTCGGAGCTGAACGAACGATTCTCAAGGAGGTTTCGCCGCCGCATGGTCCTTGGAAACTCGCTTTTTCCCGCCCAGGTTTCCTAACCTTGAAATATTCCGTCGATGAAAATCGACTTGAAGACCAGAAATCCCCTCTTCCGGTGTCGCCTTATGTGCGGTCTTCTGGCTTTGCTTTGGGTTATGTCCAAGGGGAAAAGGTCGAGGACTTGGCTGCCAAAATCTTGGAAAAGGTAGAAACTCCAACTTACGATGCAATCCACCTCTGGAAAAGAGATGCCACCGTTCCTGGGTGGCGCGGCTTTGAACCTGGGACGAGCGAGTCGATTGCCGAGTTAATCCCTGCGATCAAAGAGGCGTGGCAGAATCGCTTTCCTGATGCCCCACTGCCGCCGATTAATCACGTCTCCACGATGGGCCAACGCGTGTTAGATTTGATTGTGGTGGATGATCAGCAATGGTGGCTCGGTTGGCACATAGTTCATGACCGCCCCAGTAGCTGGCCTGGAGGTGTACTGCCTGTGCATCGACCAGAGACAATGATCAGTCGAGCCTATCTCAAGATGGCAGAGGCCGTGGCTTGGTCGAGATTTGCTTGGCAACCAGGTGATGAGGTTGTCGAAATCGGAAGTGCTCCCGGCGGTTCATGTCAACGACTTCTAGAAATGGGACTGAAAGTTACCGGTGTTGATCCCGCGGAAATGTCACCGGTGTTGCTCGAAAATCCAAATTTCAAACATCTAAGAGGTAAAGCCAATCAACTCAAACGCCGTTTATTCTTGAAGTTTAAATGGTTAACGGCGGATGCCAACGTCGCAGCGTCTTACACATTAGATGCCGTCGGTGATATCGTGGCTTATCCTGGCGTAGCGATTCAGGGGATGCTACTAACACTCAAGATGTCGGAG
>JAUMAI010000823.1:0-14803 GCA_032116775.1 Pirellula sp.
CGTTGAACTATTATTTGTTCCGTCGACGCAGTAAAGAATATGCGAAATATCTTACATTTTTGGCGACTAAAAAACCGCTTGGGCAAGGTGATCCCAAGCAACGTATCGAAGAGTTTAAACAGTTCTTCGGTGATGATCTACAAAAGTTTGACCAGCAGTTCATCAACTATATGGTGTCTCAAGTTCGCTAACCGATGCGGGAACCATTCAGGGATCAGGATGGAATGATGAAGGGCATTATTTTCGACAAGCCCTTGTGCTTTCGGTTACTAGGCGCCGCAGTTATTTTGCTTGGCCTAGGGTGGCTTACCACACTAACGAGAGCTCCAGTGGAGGCCTCTCATTCTTGGAGCTGGCGTGGCTTTTGGTGGTCGTCTCGCCCGACGCAGAAAATTGAATTGCAGGGATCGCAATCATTTCAACGGGGTGATCCTGTTTTCTTAGAGCAGCCAAATGGAAAGTTCATTTTTGTCGGTGATGT
Source organism: Pirellula sp. (assembly GCA_032116775.1). GTDB lineage: Bacteria > Planctomycetota > Planctomycetia > Pirellulales > Pirellulaceae > JAFLCP01. The sequence goes on from JAUMAI010000823.1 coordinate 482, forward strand.
TATTGCTCCCTTCAAGAGTGAATTAGGTACGCAAGTGGTGACGATTCGCTGGCGGAGTGAAACGGCTCTTCCAAATCGGCCGAGGGTGGAATACTACGAAACTCCAAAGTCTCTCGCTTGGGTGGCTAAAACCTTGTTGCCACCGGAAAAGAAAAAGCGAGTCATTCAACTGATCTTAGAGACATATGAAGCGGAGGGGCCGAAGCTCAATGCGAAGTTGATGCCAGTTTTGCGAAACATGTTGCAAAAGTCTCTACCATCGATTGAGAAAAAAGCGATCGAGTATTTGCAGAAAGAACGGGGACGCGTTCATCAAATCGGTTATCGCTACCAAGAAAATCTTGTGCAGCAAAAACTTATCCCCCTTCTGCGCCGCGATGTGATGCCAATTGTGGAAAAACATGCTGAACCTGTAGTGGAAAGAATTGGTAGCGAATTATGGGATCGAGCTTCGATTTGGAGATTTGGATGGCGCTATGCGTACGATGTCTTACCGTTGACCAATCGTAATCTAGTTCAAGCGGAATGGCGACGATTCGTGGAGGAAGAAGCCATTCCCGTGCTTGAATCGCATGTCGACGAAATCATCGAAGTCCAAAAGAAGATTATTGTGGAAACAGCTTCAACCCCTGCTGTTCGGCAGGCAGCACAAGAGGCCCTCGGTGTTCTCATCGAAGATGAAGAATTACGTCGACTCATGGGGGATGTATTTGAATACGCGGTCGTCGAGAACGACGAATTACATGAAGTTCTCGAGGAATCCATGCAAAGTCCAACCACACAAGAGTTCATGTCCCAGCTTGAAAGCAGTCTGCAACCTTTAGCAAATCAAATTGGTGTGGAATTATTTGGAACGCCAGACGAAGGGCTTACACCGGAATTGGTCGCCGTACTGCGAAGCCAAGTCTTAGGAAAGGATCAACGCTGGATCGTTGTCAAATCTACTATGACTGCAGAAGATTCGAATGAGCCACTGCCTGGCGAAGTGAATGCAACTTGGATCGCGAAGCCAGGAAATGAAAGTCCATTTTTTCCATTTCAACAGTTTGAAGTGGATACGAATGATGTTGATTCAGCTTCAACACCTTCTGAGCGGATTGCCCCATGAGCACTGACGCTGCAGAGCTGTCTGAGGAGTTTAGTCATACGCCAGTCTGTTTAAAGGACTTCACCCTTCGTGTGGGCGACCGAGTCTTACTTGACAAGGTGGACTTAGAGTTCGGAGCTGGAAAACTATGCGTGATTGTGGGAGCGAGCGGCAGCGGTAAATCGACTTTGCTGCGTGTCTTGGCTGGTTTGGTAGATGATGCTGAAAACGCGATTGAATATTGCGGGGAATTGCGAAGAGGTCTAGGAGAGAAGTCTGGAAGGGTTGGATTGGTTTTTCAGAGTTTTGCTCTACTTGATGAATTTACCCCGCGAGAAAATGTTCAATTGGCACTTGATCATAAGCCACCTTCTCCCACAGCACAGGAGCGAGGAAGCAGTCACTCTGCGTCGCAATGGCTTGAGTCGCTCGATGTACCAAGCCGAGGAAACGTCTCGCAGCTAAGCGGTGGGCAGAAGCAGCGACTTGCTATTGCAAGAACACTTGCCGCTCATCCAGATATTTTGCTTTACGATGAACCGACCTCTGGTCTAGATGCGTGGGCTGCAAGTCGAGTTGCTTCGTTGGTACGTGGGACACAGTTGAAGTATGGTATTACGTCGATCGTAGTGACTCACGATTATTCGAGCTGGTTAGAGGTTGCCGATGAAGTATTTATTCTCGATCCATCGAAAAGAACGCTAACTGAATTGAAAGTTCGTTCGGCGGAACACGTGGCTAAAATGATCGCTGACGGGTTGGATGCTGTTCGAGCTGAGAATTCCGTTCAGGCTGATGTGAAGCCAAACTATCTGGCGACACTTGGGCAAAAGATGGCGCTTGGGTTAGAGGAAATTGGCAAGGCGACGTGTGATCTCGTTGTTTCTGCTTGGCACATCGCGCCCAAGTGGCGAAGCTACCCCTGGGGTTTGAGGTTTTTTAGCCATTATTTGAATTTGGTAGCGGGGCTGTCGGCCTGGTTTTATCTAGCGATTGCGGGTGTGATCGTAGGCTTTGTGGCAACCTATTTTACGTTTCGTTATTTACCGTATCAGCTCTATACCAAACCGTTACTGTTGGAAGAGCTGTTGGCATCGATCGGCTTTGCTCTATATCGTATTTTGGTCCCGGTGCTGGCTACGATTCTAATTGCAGCACGCTGCGGAGCTGCAGTGGCCGCAGATGTGGGCGGGAAGAAGTATGGAGGTCAGTTCGATGCGCTCCGGACCCTGGGGGTATCGCCGGCAAATTACCTTTATACGTCGATATTGCTAGCGTTTTTGGTCGGTACGCCTGTTCTTACTCAATTTGCATTTTGGATCGCCAAGCTTTCAAGTCTAATTGTCTTTAATTTAACGCATGCCGACTTAGGCCCGTATTATTGGGAATTTCATTTCCATCGCCGTTTGAGCCAAGAGGGGCAATGGGTCTTTGATGGTTTTTATTGGTTGACTCTCAAGACTGTGATATGTGGGTGGATGATTGCTTGGGTGGCTTATCGGAGTGGGGTGCAGCCCAAGCGAAGCTCGCGAGATGTGAGTCGCTCTATTACAAGTACCGTGCTTTGGGCAACTTTGGCTGTTTTGGTCGTTCACTTCGTGGTGGCATTCTGGGAATTTGATGCTGCGCGATGATAGCAAAGGTGCTCGCTCTCTAGAAATAGTGCCGTTGCTCTATTCTTCTGATCCTGCTAATTACCCCCTGTGAGAACTCAGCTCCTTCGTTTTTAGTGGGCTGAAGTTTTGGGCAGTTCTAAACGAGCGGCGATCATTGTCAGGATGACAAGGTAATGCACATAGGACGAATCCAATCGTTGCGTTTGGTCGCGTGGATGGGCGCTGTATGGCTCATATCGCTCGCGAGCGCATCAGTCGTGTGGGGACAACCGGGTGGCGGTGGCGGCCAGCCCGCATTACCTGCTTTTGATGAACCCAATTTCCGCGATCGAGTGTGGGAAAGTGGTGGTCCTCGTATCAAGCCAACGGATGGTGGAAAAGTCATCATTGGCGTTGAAATTCGTGGAAATAAGACCGTTTCTGAACATCGTATTTTGTCCCATATGCAGACGCGACAGGATCGTACTTTCGATTCCAAGCAGCTTGAGGCAGACATTCGCGAATTGTGGCGAACGGAGCTTTTCGAATCGATTCGTCCTTCGACACGCGATGTTGAGGGTGGCATTGTAGTCGTGTTAGAGGTGCGTGAGCGTCCGATTGCTACCGATGTCATGTTTAAAGGCAATCGAGGCTTGAGTGACAGCATGTTGAAAAAACATGTAGGTATTCAGAAAGGTGATCCGATCAATCCTGCTTCGCTAGACTTAGCGAAAAGACGCTTAATTGAGCTGTACTTAGAAAATGGTTTTAACCAAATCGATATACAGCTGGAGTCAGGCAAAAATCCTGGCGAGCGTCTGGTGGTTTTTGAAATCAATGAAGGGCCGCTGGAGCGAATTGAAACCATTGAATTCGAAGGCAATACGTTTGCTTCGGATGAGCTTCTAAAGGTTCGCATCGAGTCTCGCGATTCACGATGGGGCATGACCCAGTACATGGGTAACAAAGCGGTCATGACCAAGATTGAAGCGGATAAGGAAACCTTGGCGGGATATTATAGAAGCTTAGGCTTCTTTCAAGCGCGAGTCGGCTATCGTTGCGAGTACGATGAGACAGGCAAGTGGATGACTCTGACGTTTGTTATCTACGAAGGAATTCGCTTCCAGGTTAGAAACGTATCGGTCATCGGTAACAAATACCACGAATCGGAAGAGCTTTCTCAGTTGTTTAAGCTTAAGGGTGGTGAGTATTTCAATGAAGACAAGATGATGCGTGACGTGCGGTCTGTTAAGGATCTCTATGGTGCGCAAGGTTTTGTGTTCGTAGATGTGCAGCCAGAGCCACGTTACCTGGAAGAGCCAGGCATGTTGGATATCGTGTATCGCATTGAGGAAGGTGATAAGTATCGAGCTGGTGATATTCGAGTGCACATCGAAGGGGACTCCAGTCATACCAAGCATAATGTTGCCCTGAATTATCTCGGGCGCGTAAGGCCAGGAGCGATCATCGATATGCGGGAGATTCAGCGAGCTGAACGTCGCCTCGGAGCTTCTGGTATTTTCGCGACGCAACAAACGGGTGGTGAGCCACCACGTATTGAGATCAAGCCACCAGACCAAGAAGAGTCAATAATTCGTTAATAACCTGTCGGAAAGACATTGAATCGTTTTGGTTTTCTTACTAATCTCCGCCGAGAGGGTAGAGGAACCAAGCAAGTTCATTCGGCTCATCACCATCCACTGCGGGAACAAGGAAAGTTCATGTCGATCGTCTTCGGAAAGCAGCGAAATCGCATGATCCACATCGTAGTTTTGACTGCGATGGTGTTGGTGATGGCTGGTTGTCAGACGGCTCCACCAATATTTTCGTCCAAACCGCGGACGGGTGATCCGGTACTCCCGAGCGCTGCTTCGCATACTGCTCCTTCTGCCGCCTCAACATCACAGTTATCGCCTAAAGAATTAAACGATTTCTCTCGTAACAGTCTCGCAGCTACTAATGTTCCAGGTTCAGGGGCGTCAGCTCCCTCAACTACTAACGCTGATCAGATGGTATGGGGAGATCTGGATGTTGTGCGAGGGCAAGCCCCTGGGGTTCCTGCGTATGCACTCCCGCCGAAAAGTTATTACAACTATCGACAGACCGATGCTGGATCTGGCAATTACTTCAGCAAGCCACAGCAAGCATCTCAACCCGTAGCAGCTCCAGCCACTGCACCAGCTTATGGGCCTGCACCCTATAGCTCTCCCATAAATACTCCCGCGCCGAGCACAGCAGCACCGTTGACTTCTACTGGCACAGGTACTGGTGTCGTGGGCGCGAATGCGACCAACACAGCTTATTCGAACCCAAATGCTGTGCAAAGTAATTACGTCGATACCGGAGCGAGTGGGATTCCAAGTCCTTCGCAGCCGATGGGAGTAAATCCTTATGGTATCGATGCGAGTAATACATTTCCTGACTTAAGCTCACCAATATTGCCACGCTACCAGCCGCGAGAACGCGTCGCGCCGATCGATGTATATGTTCAAGAGGAACGTACGGGTCGCGTGATGCTCGGTGGCTCGGTGAATAGTGACTTGGGTGTGGCTGGTCAGTTCATTGTCGAAGAGCGTAACTTCGATTTGTTCCGTCCTGCTACAAGCTGGGAGGAAGTGTGGAGCGGTCGTGCATGGCGTGGAGCTGGGCAAAATTTCCGTTTGGAGATCATGCCGGGTACACAAGTTGAGCGTTATACCCTTAACTGGACAGAACGCAATTTGTTTGGCTACCTACCTGTCAGTTTATCGGTCGGCGGTTTCTTGTTTACTCGCCGCTATCGTGACTGGGACGAGCAACGTTTAGGTGCCCGAGTTATGTTGGGGTATGAGCTAACGCCTGACCTGTCGGTATCTTCGGAGTTACGTGGAGAGAACGTCAAGATCTATGATCCACGGGTTGGCGGTGTTCAGGAATTGGATGAGGTCTTGGGTAGCAATGAGTTATATACAGGACGTTTGCGATTGGCTCATGACACTCGCGATAATCCTTTCATGGCGACCGAAGGTCACCTGTTGGAATTGATTTACGATCAGGTCTTTGGCGACTTCAGTTTTCCACGCGGACAGGTTAATTACTCGAATTACTTCCTGCTGCGTGAGCGAGCCGATGGTTCAGGACGCCATGTTTTAGCGAATTCGTTGAAGTTTGGTTTCAGCGGCGAGGAAACGCCAATCTTTGAAAACTTTTTTGCTGGTGGTTACAGCACCATGCGTGGATTTAGCTTCCGCGGTGCAAGTCCACGAGAGAGCGACGTGATCGTGGGAGGTCGCTTCCAGATGCTTGGTTCGTTGGAGTATATCTTCCCATTGACTGCAGACGATATGTTGCGAGGTATCGCCTTCGTGGACTACGGTACGGTTGAACGCGACATCGAGATTAATTCCGAGAATTTCCGCGTAGCACCTGGTTTGGGATTCCGAGTCATGATTCCAGCAATGGGCCCTGCCCCGCTGGCGTTTGACTTCGCTTTCCCCATCAATTACGCCGACACGGACGATCGCCAAGTCTTCAGCTTCTTCCTTGGATTCACGAGGTAGTCGACGTCTGACTGCGAACACGCCATTGGTCAACTGCGACAGCCGCGATAATGATGGCTCCAAGCAAGATATCTTCCAATTGATTGGCTAGTCCCAGAGCCGAGCATCCTTGTTTGATTACGCTCATAATGGCTGCACCGCAAAGTGTTCCCATGATTGAGCCGCGTCCACCCGTAAGGCTAGCCCCGCCGATGACTACCGCTGCGATGATCCGCAACTCAAGGCCTACTCCCGATGTGGCGTCGCCTTGAGATAAACGTGCGAATTGGAATACGCCACCAATACCGACTGCCAAACCTGCTAGGGTGTAGATTGCGATTTTTGTTTTAGCAATCGGAATGCCACAGAGTCGAGCGGTGGCTTCATTGGATCCGATTGCGAAAACGTAGCGGCCGAAGACGGTGCGTTGTAAAAGTGCGGCCACTAACGCGGCCAAGCCGAGCACGGCCCAAATTCCCCAAGCTAGATTCGGCAGCAGTGGATAAGCAAGCCAGCTTGGGGTGGGGAATAGTGTGACCATATCAACGATCCACGCTGGTATGCTGCCAGCGGGAGGTTTCACTGTGCCGCCATCGGTAGCGATCATTTTGGCGATGCCGAGATAGATCGTCATCGATCCTAAGGTGATGATGAAAGGTGGCAGTTTCAAGAGACTGATGAAGATGCCGTTAAGGGCTCCACAAACGGTGCCGCAGAGGATGCAAAGGCTGGCGGCGACTAGGAATGGAAGTTCCGCTTCGAGACCAAGTCCTAGTACAACTCCAGATAGTGCCAGGGCCGTTCCTGCCGAAAGATCGATACCACCTGAAATAATGATCATGGTCATGCCTAACGCAGCGATCGCAACGACAGCCGTTTGCACCATGATCAGCCGAAAGCTTGATACGGACCAAAAGTTACCTTCAAAGCCCTGAGACGCGTCTGCAACAGCAAAGAGCGCGGCCACTAGTCCAAGAACCACCAAAGGGCCAATGACACTTATCAGTTGATCGGCTTGTTTCGTGCTTAGCCAAGATTGTGAAGCATTGGTTTTTATTTCGCGAACGTATCTCTTTAGGTAGCGGATGAGAGCGACAAGGCCAACGATTCCAACACCCCAGCCAACTAAGGAGAAGATTTTTGTCTGCGCTATAGTGTCTATGCAAAAACCAAGGTAGACCAGTGATCCCAACAAGAGATAGATGCTGATTAGGAGCACAGTAGGAAGGAACGGCTGGAGCATAAAATATCTAAGTTCGAAATTGAAAAATGAAATATTTGCGATCGATCAAGGATATGGTGTAAGAGCTGATGAGTGAAGTGAGCAGATTGTGGAGGTAGCGAAAGCTGGATGTAGTGTCGTACAACGAGTTCGGTGATTGCTAAGCAATGAATGTTATTTCAAGGATTCGATGGTGAGTCGTGAGTAAGATTGGTAACGAAAATCAGTCCGATCTAAAGGGTGTGATAGGTCACTATGGCGAGTCTGGTGATTTTAGTTATCGCAATGTCGGATGTTTATCTGGCAGTGATGTGCGTTATATTTAAATGAACTGTGTGTTAGTCGGTCGTACCTTGCATGGCCGTACTAAGAAGTTCTTGTTCTGTCCATTGCTCTGTGGGACGCAGCGCCACGAGGTTGCCGCGAGAGATAACTGCGATTCGATCGCAAGTAGCTAGAAGCTCTTGGAAATAGGAGCTGACAAAAATAAGTGTATGCCCCTGAGCTGCTAGGTCAGCCATCCAGCGGTACAGTTCGGCCTTGGTGCCGATGTCGATACCTCGCGTTGGTTCATCAAGTAGCCAGACGGTCCCTTGTTGATGCAAAGCCCGGGCTAGAGCAACTTTTTGTTGATTCCCTCCTGATAGGGTCCAGATGGGTGCGTCTAGGGATGCAGCTTTGATAAAGAACTTTATTTGAAGCTCTGCGGCTGCATGTTCACGGCTTTTCTCGTCAAGCCAACCGAAGCGGCTGAAGGGTGCAAGATGACTCAGTGTCATGTTGTCGGTAATGGACAAGCTTTGAGCCAAGCCTTCTTGTTTTCGATCTTCAGAGATCATCGCGATCCCGGCCTGGATTCTTTGTCGAGGATGCGTCGTGCTCGGAAGTGTTTGATGATCCAGTGTAATTTGACCGCTGATATAGCGATCCAGACCAAAGAGACAACGCAGCATTTCGGTTCGACCTGCACCTACCAAGCCAGCGATTCCCAAGATTTCGCCACGTTTGGCATTCAAGGAAATATTCGAGGGAAGCGGATTGCCTGAAAGTTGCGAGATATGAAGGCGATCTTTACCGCTTTGGGAATGTCGAGGTGGATATAGTTGTTCGATATCGCGACCAGCCATCATCCGCAATAATTCGCGTTGACTGCTGTTTTCAAGTTGGCCTCGTCCTGCCACTGCTCCGTCACGCAGAACGAGGTAAGTAGAGCAAATAGAACGAACTTCCTCGAGGAAGTGGGAGATGTAAATGATGGCCAGGCCTTGTTGCTGCAGTCTTCGCAAGACGGCAAAAAGATGTTGAGCGTCTTCGGCGGTGAGAGAGCTGGTGGGTTCATCTAAAATTAAGATCTTGGCCTGCTGAGCGATCGCACGGGCAATTTCCACTAACTGCTTTTGGCCGACGGAGAGTGTCTGTACGGGGCGATCAAGCCATTCGATTGGCTGGCCAAGTGTTGATAACGCATCGGCTGCAATTTGGCGCTGGGATTTGCGGTTCAGGAATCCCCACCGGTGATGTTCGCGGCCCAGCAAGATATTGTCTTCAACACTGAGATGCGGGCAGAGGCTTAATTCCTGATAAACCACGGAGATGCCGCGTTGTCGCGATAGAGCCGTATCGCCCGAATGAAGGATTTCATGGTCGAGAGTTACTGTTCCTTGATCAGGATTTACTGCTCCGGTGAGTATTTTAATGAGGGTGCTTTTTCCTGCACCATTTTCGCCCAGTAAGGCTAAGACCTCGCCTCGATCCAGCGAAAAGCTGACATCGGCTAAGACGATATTGGAGGCATATCGTTTATGCAAATGTGCTACTTCAAGCAGGTGATGTGAGGTCATGATGTTTAGGAATGCGATGCAAAGAACTTAGAAGTTACGAGTCATTCTTGAGTTACTTCTGGGCAGGATTCAAGAGTTGCTTCATAGCCTCTTCGTTCATGTTGTCTGGGGTTGCCACAAACTCGCCGGTATCGATTCTTTTATCAACGGTTTTGCCTTGCAGATGTTCAACCATGGCTTTAACAGCTTGGTATCCCATGTTGACGGGGTCTTGCAGAATGATGGCAGACATTTTCTTTTCAGCGAGAGCAACGCGAAGGCTTTCGCTGGGATCAAAGCCAACGAATACAATCTTTCCGGACAGCCCCGTATCCTCGATAGCTTTAAGAACTCCGTCGGCATTCGATTCACAGACGGCGAAGATACCATCGACTTTGTTATCAAAACGTTGGAATAGTTGTTGGGCTTTATCGACAGAAGACATGACGGTAGTGCCAGCATACTGATCTGAAGACACAACTTCGATTTGGGGATACTCCTTGATTTTGGCGAGAAAGCCTTCTTCACGTTGTTCAGTGCTTTCGCTGCCGACGGCGTAACGCAGCATAATGACGCGACTCTTCTCGTTCGGTTCTTTGGCACTTAAAGCCTTCGCCATTGCTTCGGCTGCCATCTGTCCGCCGAGAAAATTATCTGTGGCTACAAAGCTGACAATTGAATCAGGAGCCTTAAGACCACTATCGAAGATGACGGTGGGGATGCCGACCTGTTTGGCTTCTTCGACTGGACGAATGAGAGCTTCCGAATCGAGTGGTGCGAGGCAGATGCCATCGACCCCTTTGATCGTTAGGCTTTGAATTAAGCTGATCTGTTGATCTCGATCATCTTCTTTCTGAGGACCTTGAAAAATGATTTCGGCTCCGAACTCATCTGCTGCTTTGGCGGCGCCGAAATGGACCGATTTCCAAAACACGTGAGTGGTGCCTTTGGGAACAACTGCGATTTTGAAACGCTTGGGAGAGCCGGGCGAGTTGCTTTCCGAATTAGGATTCGGAGTGGTTTTGTTATCGGCGGGAGGCTGGCAGCCGGTGAACATCAGGCCAATAACCACGAAAGCCAAGATAGAGGGTGTGGATAATCGATATGGTTTAGTGGAAATATTGCGACATTGGCAATTCATATTTCAAGCACTCAATAAGATATTTAGGTATGCGGAAGTGGCTAGAAACTAGCTGAAAAATGATCTGGGTAAGGCGAGGCACTGCACTGCAGGGACGATATCGGGTAAAGTTTCTGACGATGAATGAAAAGTATGGGCCGCCGACCGAACGTCCGTCCAATCGTTTTCCGGCGAGAAAGTCCAATGATTAGATTCTCGACTAGAGAACGCTTGCTCGGCGACTGGTTGCAAGGGAAAACGATAAGTGTGGCTGATGCAGTCGAGACATGGTAGCGGACGCCTGCTACGTCTGTCAAAATAGTGGCTCAATTTTGTGACCTGATCGCTGCATGGTTGCGGTAATTAGGCAAATGACTACGAAGACCCAACCTCTTTATTTCCTCGAAAAGCATATTGCATGAGTTCCTCACCTGTTCGAATCGCCGTTGATTTTGGAGCTTCCGGAGGCCGCGTTTTAGCAGGCCGTATTCTGCCTAACAGTATCGAATTGGAGGAAGTTTATCGGTTCTCCAATGGGGGCGTCCGCACGGGGCATCGATTGCTTTGGAACGTACTGAGTTTGTGGCAAGAGACGATGAAGGGATTGTCTCTAGCGGCTAAGAAATATGGAGATTCGATCCAGAGTATAGGGGTTGATACTTGGGGCGTGGATTATGTGCTGATGGATGCGCTCAAGGATTTTGTTGGGCCATGTTATCACTATCGAGATAATCGCACGTCTGGCATGCTTGAGAAAGCATTTAAGTTATTGCCGCGGGAGGAGATTTTTAGCGAGACTGGCATTCAGTTTATGGAGATTAACACGGCATATCAGATGTTGGCAATGCGGTTAGAAAATTCCTGCCAACTTGATATTGCAGATCGATTTCTGATGATGCCTGACTTGTTTCATTGGTTGCTCAGTGGCGAGATGTGCAACGAACGCACCAATGCGAGTACAACCCAGTTATTTAATGCGACGACGGGTGATTGGTCCCGAAAGATCTTGGAAGCCTTTCTCATACCACCGCCACTTTTTAGTTCTCCCCTGGAGCCAGGGACCAAACTAGGTGTGATTCAAAAGTCCGTTCGGGAGTGGACCGGAATATGTGAAGCCGAGGTCATACTTCCACCGACGCACGATACGGCTGCTGCCGTTGTCGCGATTCCGGCGGATCAATTTGCACCGGACAAACCTGAGTGGTGTTATATCAGTTCCGGTACTTGGTCTTTGATGGGAGTTGAGGTACCGCGACCATACATCAACGATGTCTGCATGCAGTTGAATTTCACGAACGAGGCTGGTGTCTCGGGAAGTACGCGGCTGTTGAAGAATATCGCAGGTCTATGGGTATTTCAGCAATGCCGCGAACAGTGGGTTCGCGAGGGAAGGACATACGACTGGGATCATTTGGTCGAAAGTGCGGCGAAATCGGCGCCACTGCGGTCATTAATCGATCCTGACCATCGCGATTTTATCGCTCCAGCCAATATGCCAGAAGCGATTCGTAATTATTGCAAACGTACCGGTCAGCCAGTTCCAGATAGCGATGCGGCGGTAGCACGCTGTAGCTTGGAAAGTTTGGCGATGCGATACCGTTTGTGTTTGGGTTGGCTAGAGCAACTGACAGGCAGCACGAAGAAAGTGATTCATATTGTGGGTGGCGGCACGCAGAACAAGCTGTTATGCAAAATGACGGCTGACGTCTGTCAGCGTCGGGTCGTGGCGGGGCCAGTCGAGGCGACGGCACTTGGTAATGTGGCGATGCAGGCGATAGGTGCTGGTGAAATAGCTGACGTTACCGCCGCTCGCGCGAAGATTCGGCAAAGCGATGAAATCGCTGTGTATGAACCGAAGAATGGTGCGATGTTGGAAGAAGCATATCAGAGATTTCTACGATTGATTAGTAACGATTAGATTGGAAGGTTACGTATATGGTTCGAGTCGGATTGGCCGGCGTTGGATTCATGGGTTGGATTCATTACTTGGCATATCAGCGAAGTGATGTAGCGAATCTGGCAGCATTCTGTTCCCGTGATGACAAAAAAAGGGGAGGCGATTGGCGTGGTATTCGCGGTAACTTCGGACCGCCGGGCGCCGAGATCGATGTCACTAATATGCGCACCTATGCGACATTGGATGAACTCGTAAAGGATCCCAATCTAGATGTGATTGATATTTGCCTTCCACCACATCTGCATGTCGAAGCCGCGATCGCGGCTGTTGAGCACGGCAAGCATGTGTTCTGCGAAAAGCCACTGGGGCTAAATACTGCGGACTGCGACAAGATTCTAGCGGCTGCAAAGGCCAATAATCGCTTGGTGATGGTAGCTCAGGTTCTCCCTTATATTGGCCCATTCGCTTACGCGGCAGCTGTGGTCGCATCGGGCAAATACGGTCGACCGATCGGAGGCTATTTCAAACGAATTATTTCCAATCCCGATTGGATTCCCGACTTCTTTGATCCCAACCGCGTAGGTGGGCCACTGGTCGATTTACATGTGCACGATGCGCACTTTATACGTTTACTGTTTGGTATGCCAGAAAGTGTTTATAGCCGCGGGTCGTCGAAAGGTAGTGTCGCTAAATTCTGTCATACGATTTTTGAATTTCAAGATCGCAGTTTGGCGGTGGCCGCATCGAGTGGAACCATTGACCAGGCTGGAAGACCATTTACGCATGGCTTCGAGTTGTATCTGGAGCGCGCGACTTTACAGTTCGAATTCGCGGGCTTCGTCGATGGTGGCGAGACAATGCCTCTAAAGGTTCTAGAGGATAATGGTCAAGTGCTGCGACCTGAATTACCAGCAGCGGACGATGTGGCTGCGTTTGTGGACGAGATCAGCGATATGGCAGCTAGCGTGAAGGAAGGCAAAGTAAGACCACGACTTGATGGCTTGTTAGCTCGCGACGCGATTCATCTTTGCCTATGTGAGCAGCAGTCTGTTTTTGAAGGCAAGTCGGTTCGGACTTAGTAGCGCAAAGGGGAATGCGGATTAGCGTGGTATCAGCCGCTGCTGATTCCCCCTCACCCCCAGCCCCTCTCCCCCTGGCGATTTTTGCTCCGCAAAAACGCCGGGGCGAGGGGAGCAAGTAAGAAAAAAACGTCGCCTTCGCTTCTCGCTTCTCGCTTCTCGCTTCTCGCTTCTCGCTTCTCGCTTCTCGCGACCGCAAGCTTGGTTGCAAAGTGTTGCTAAAGCCGCTTAAGATTTTTTAGCAACCAGGAATGAACCTGGGTCCGCAACTTCGAACAGTGGGCGATAGTAGTCATTGCCCGTACGGCGATTACCAATCCCGAATGACCATACCAAAGTCATTCCCAGCTGCCATTGCTCATGCTGATGATCAGCGTTGGTAATCGCATCACCTGGAGTCGCAAAGGTAAAGCTTGATTGCCAACTCAGGCGATCCGTTAGTTGTTTTTCCAGCATTCCACCGAGAATCCCATGCTTCTCTTCGGTCCAACCGACAGAGAATTCTAAATACTCGCTTGTGCAGCCTGATAGCGCTTGGCGGTAGAAGAATCGATGTTGATTGATGGCTCCAAATTTGCCAGAAGTAGTTACCAAAGTTGCCGCATCATTAATGATCAAACCGTCCGAGCGACTGGTCTGCATTCCGCTGGTGAAGCGAAAGCCGAATTCGTGGCAGGGGTTTACCATATAACTAAGTTCGCCACGTAGCTGTACCATGTCGCAATTGAGATACCAACGTTCGGCCAAATAGTCGACTACCAATCCACCTTGAACCCCGAAATCGACTCGCCGAAACAGCCCGGCTGTCAAATAAGCCTGATTGCGGTTATCGGTTGTAAACTCTGCTCCGGCAAAATGAGCCTGCACGAACCTCGCGCCAAATTGCCCACCTAATTCACCACGAAATAGTCCGGTGATAGGAGTTCCCCATTGCACGGTCTGCTGCAGACCGAAACTGCCAGATCCATCTCCAGACCAAGGTCC
>JAUMAI010000824.1:0-3504 GCA_032116775.1 Pirellula sp.
CCCGGTTGGTACCTCGGGGACGGTATTGGATGACCAAGCTCTTGCTGACTATCGGAAAATCTACCTTGAGATCACCCGTGATTTCGAGGAAGCAAAGAGAGACAACGATCACGCACGGGTTGCAGAATTGGAGAAACAAAAAGAAACGTTCTCAGCGGAGATCGAAAAAGCAACCGGTCTTGGGGGAAGGAAACGCGAGCAATCGGATTCAGAGCGCGTTCGCAAAAACGTCTCGAATGCGGTCACCAGAGCGATCGAAGCAGTTGCCTTAGAGCACGAGCGGCTCGGCAAGCATCTTGGAAACTCGATCAACTCCGGCTCCGTTTTTAGTTACGATCCTGAGCGAGATCCGCAGTGGCTTGTTTGAGGCAGGGTCGGCAGGGTCGTTGGAAGGATGGTTTTTCCGTCCGGCTGCAAAAAAAATACAGGAAAAATGGGGAAAAGTTCGGTTCCTGTCCTCTCCGCTCAAAAACCCTGGTTTTCCCAGGGTTTTTTGCATTTCGGCGAAGTCAGTTCCTTTGGCCGTCTGTAGCGCCCATGCAACTCGGTGCATGGCGGAATGCGGCGTTGCATTTCGCGTCGCGCTGCCCAAATCGAGTCGTTTTTCGAGTCGCGCGAATCGTCAAAACACTGGGGTTTTGCATGGCCCCGTCTGGCACCGCTCCACGCCCGTGGAAGAGGTAGGATTCGAACAATCATCTCGATTTCGACGCACTTCACAACACACCGCGAGCTTCCTTCCCACGCTCGGTCGCCCTTCCGCAGTTGCCTTCACCCCGTGCTTGTTCCCTTGAAGTGGTCGTTTGGTATATTGATCTCCTAGAGATTCCTATCTCGCACAGGGGACTTAAACCCCACGAACCAAAGCCCATGACAGGCGTACCAATCACTTGCATCGAAGTCGCGGACGGTGTTTATTTCCGATGGAACGTCTCCTTGCCGCGACTCGGTGACGTGTAACGTTAGGCATAAAGACGTTGGCGGCAATCGATAAGGCGAATCCATGGTCGCGACTGAGCGCATCCAGAAGATTGGACATCCAACGCTCGAAGTAACGAAGTACGGCGAGTGTCCTCAGGTGCTTTTCATTCATGGCTGTACGGAGACGTCGGCAATATGGCTTCCTGTGATGCAGGCGCTCGGCAACGCCGGTGTCGAAAGTGCCGCTGTAGACTTGCGAGGTCATGGAGGAAGTGATGGCCATGGATCACTTCAGGAGGCGGGTATCGAAGACTATGTCGCAGATGCGCTAAGCACCGTCAACGCGATGCCATCGCTTCGAATTGTTGTCGGTCATTCTATGGGTGGCTTGGTCACTCAGTTACTCGCTGCAAAGACCGACCTTGATTATGCAGTATTGATCGCTTCGTCGCCCGTTTTTGGCATGAGGGGCGACGGCTTGCGCATGGCTCGCAAGCATCCTTGGACGTTCCTCATGTCCTTCCTGCGGCGAAGCTTCAAGCGTCTGTATGTGGATGAGCTTGTCACTAGGTCACTTCTGTTTCATGCGCGGACCCCGGCCGCAACCGTTAGGCAGTTCATGTCCCAAGTACAGGAGGATTCCTGGCGTGCGGGGAACGAAATGAATTCAATCCTTCCTGACCCACGGGCTGTTCGTTGCCCGATTACGGTCATTGGAGGTGCTGATGATTTCATGGTTTCAAGAGCCTCCACTGACGCGACGGCATCTGCGTACGGAGTAAAGCCCATCTACCTTGCAGGGTGTGCACACATGGTCCCCTTGGAGTCCGACCTAGTAATGCTTTCTCGACTGATCATGTCCTCACCTCTTCGAACGCAATAACAAGATGCCTAACTACTCACTCAAGTATTCGCGCATCGGTAACTTGCCGACCAATGGGTCGGATAGCTTTCCTAGACTGCTTCGAGTACGAGAAGAAGCACGAAATCGGGTAAGGATACCCGTTTCCGGGCACCCTCCCCACACCACCAATTGACTCACCCCTCCACCACCTTCGCCACGCCAGCCGCCCTGGAAAAATCATCCTCTGTGACCAGCAAGCAACTCTGCTTGGCGATCCGTGTGAGTTGCCAAGCCAGGAACAAACCACATGGATCGGAAACTCACGTTGCAGTTCCGTTTGCCTGCTGGCCCGCATCGAATGGAACAATCGAGGGCGGCCCGAGACTTTGCCGAAATAGCCATCAACCCACAAGAATCTTGATCGGCTCGCAAGTGCCTGATAGTATTCAACTTCGGATCGAGGCTAGCTTGCGTGATAGGCTGCGTTGGTGCAGTCTACAGGGTTTAGGCGGATCCACATAAAAACAAGTTAGCTTCGAGGAACTGTCGGATGCTTCCACCTCTTGCATGGACACACTTTCATCATCGTGGCGATGCGGATGGAAATCCCATCGCGGAAGCCGTCCCAATTTACGGATGTGTCCAAGATGCAATCGAGGGTCTCAAAAGCATCATCAAGCACCATGATGAACGACTCGCCCACGCTCATTCGAATCGCCGCTTTCAAATGGGGCAGTCAATTTTTGGAGACCAAATTCCCAACTGGGGAAGAACGCATTTATTCTATCGCGGCCACGAGAGTATCAAATACGACGTTCTACCAACGTTGCTCCGATTGAATCGTGACCGGGAGTCCACACTGACGGATATTTGTCAGCGGCAACAATCGTTGAATGCTGTACTTCATCGACTTGACGAACTAAGCGGAACGAAAAGCGACTTTGCGTTCTTGAAAGACTTAAGCAGTGCCCAACGCGAAGCCCTTGCTCGCCACTACGGATGCCCGTCATCGATGCTTGACGTTTCTACAAGTATTGATGTGGCAGCTCATTTCGCAACACGATCAGCAAAACGTCAAGCACCCGAGAAGGATTTGGGAATACTTTTCGCATTCAACTTGCTTGACATTCTCAATCTATCGGGAATGACTCAAAGTGGGCCAACCGACAATGGTGTCGGGTATCGTTTCACTCCAATTGGGCGAGTGTCTCGGCAGATGCTGGTTTTCGAGTCTCCCCAGAGGGCGCATTGGGAGAATTACGACATATATTTTTCTAGGGAGCGGACCTTTACTCTCTCGTTCGAATTCGTCTACGTGCCCGGAATCCATCGGATCGACGTTCAGCAAGCCGCCTTTTTTTCCGCAAACTATGCCATTGGCCAAGAGCCTGAAAATCAGCAAGACTCAGATCCCTTAGCAGTTGTGGCCGCATGGGAGATCATTCAGGCTTTTTCGTACAAGGCATGCTTCGTTCAATCCGGCCAAGCATATACGTCTTTTTTGCCGGATTCGAACGGTGATTGCATATACCCTGCCGACCATGTTACGAATCAGATGGACTCGATCATAAATGAGAAGCTAAATCGGGTAAGGACGGTCATTGCTGACCGTCCTCCCCACACCACCTAGCATGCGGGTCCGCACTAGGCGGTTCCACGAAGATGAGCAAGTTCTGCCCAGAGGGTTTTCAGACTCAAGACACCCTGCGAAGCTAACCAATCGTTCGTCATTCCGACAC